>CATLZI010000144.1 GCA_950063125.1 uncultured Porticoccus sp.
TCCAGCGCAAACCGGCCATTTTCCTGAATTCTGGACTGGCTATCGGTGGTGTCATAGAGTTGCTGGGAGGCGAGCATCATCTGCAGTGCCCCGACTGTAAGCAGCAGGCCCAGCGCCATGGCTACCAGCAGTTCTACCATGGAAAGGCCGTATTGTCGGGTGCTATCGGCGCTCATGGTCTGAATACCTGAATAAATTGCTGCCTGATTAAAGCCTCTCGAGCATCCTCGTCATCGGTCATATCCTGCGTGTCATCCGCCACGGCTTTTGAGCTCCATTGCAGTGTTAATTGATAGTCGGAGCCTGTGGGACAACCGGCATCTACACAGGATATGGACGCCGTAAGATTCAATGGCGAACTGCCACTGCTGCAAAAAGTTTCCCATACATCAAATGTGGCCATTTCGTTGGGGTTGCAGCTTTCGGCATCCGAGTCGGTATCGGCACAATAGGGGTCTGGCTCACTGTCGCAGTCGGCAGTGAAGTCATTGACTAAGTAGTTGTCATTGACTAAGTAATCGTTGTTTTCTCTCTCTACACTGGCCTGAATTCGGGTGATGAGTTCCTGTGCGGCCCAGATGGCCTGACTGCGTTGTGAGGAGTCAAAATTTTCTTTAATTGCCTGATATTGTAACGATGCAATACCCTGCAGGCCGATACTGAATACCAGTAATGCTATCAGCACCTCGATGAGGGAGGCACCGGAGTGGGATTTATTGTCATTAGGCCTTTTTTTCATAATGTGCACGATGGTAACGGGTTGGTTTTGGTTCCCTTCAAAATACTCGTTCTTCCTACCAGATTGACAGTAATAGAGCTGCCGCCTTCCTCCTCCGTGCTGTCACAGAGGACTATTTCCACAGGGTTGTTGCCTTCATTGAGCAGCCCACCACTGGTAAAACTGATGTAGGCTGCGGCGTTGGTGCTGGTGCTGGCCGAGATTCCACCCATTGAGAATTCCAGGTCTTTGATCAGAGTGTCGTTTGCTGCCGAGTAGGCCGTGTTGCCACCAACGTCGGTATCGGTATACATCGTCAGTCCTTCAGTCCAGCCCCCGGCTTTGGGGGCGAGGGTAATGACACTCTGGCGACTGACTGCCTCACTCCGAGCCTGTTTCAGTATCCCCGCCAAATTCATGGTGGCAGTGTCCATACGTGTACTGACCACCCAATTGTTAAAACTGGGGATGCCTACCCCAAGAAGAACAACCAGAACCACCAATGTGACCATTAGCTCTATCAGTGTAAATCCTCTTTGGTCCCGAGCATTTTTCACGTACACGTCGCCTTCATCGTTTGCCATATGGCTGTTATAGAAAACACTGACACCCATCATCAATATGATTGTGTTGTTGACAGTAGGTCAATGCCTTGCTGACAAGCGGTTTTATCAGTTAGATCGACGGTTGAGCGGGGCGATTTTTTAGAAATAACCGGTTATTCAGCAATCGGGTTGTCTTATTCGGACTCTGCCTGTTTTCGCCACAGAAGCTGCAAATTGATAGGGGTTTTCTGTCTTATCCGGGCAGTAATGAAATGTACCATTCAGCGAGTTAGTGAGCCCCAAAGGGTTAAACTGGAGATACGATTTTTTTCTGAATGAGCGCCAGCTTAAAAATCGGGCAGCGTCATCCAGCACAATATATTTCACAATTTGGTCCTCACTGTCCACTGAGCCATTGCGGTTATTGTCGACAAAAACCAACAAGTTCGGGCCCCATTCTGTTGTGCAGTTGTCGAGGCCCGGGCAGAGTGTGATGGTTTTCTGCATACTGACTGACTGGGCACGAGAGAACTGAATGCTATGAATAAGTGTGTACTGCAGGGCAGTTGATTTCTGATATTGTATCCAGAGGGACATCGCCGGGATGCCTGTTATCAGTAACACACTGAATAAAGCGGAGATGATCAATAACTCCAATAGAGTAAATCCATTTACCCGTGACATTTGAAAATCCTTTTTCTGTGTCGTCTTCACTCATTCCTTTGAGTGTCAAAACTTACACTGGACTATAGTAGAAAAATGGATTTTTACGCAATGCTCTCCTCTGCTTTAAATTGAACCCTTTCTGATGTTGCTTCGTGCGGTTTTAGTCGAGGTCAAACTTCTGCAACTTATAGCGCATCTGGCGGAAGCTGATACCCAGCTCACGGGCGGTAGCAGTCTTGTTCCAGCGATTTTTTTCGAGAGCTTTCAATAGCAGTTCTTTCTCAATGGAGCCCAGGTAGTCATCGATTGAACCAAAACTGCTGACATCTGACTCGGTACCATTTCCCGGAGCGAAAGCAGCGGTTGAATGGTTGGGGAGCTGCAGGTCTCTGGCGGTAATCGTTGAACCATTGCAGAGCGTGAATGCTCTTTCGAGGATATTTTCCAGCTCCCTTACATTGCCTGGAAACGTATGTTGCCTGATCGCCGCCATCGCATCGTCTGACAGGGTTGGAAGCTTTGTTCCGGCTTCCCGGGAAAAGCATTGCAGAAAGTGTTCTGACAGCTGCGGAATATCTTCCGGGCGGTCCCTTAGCGGTGGGACTTGCAGCTCAATAACATTGATGCGGTAAAACAGATCCTGTCGGAAGCGGTTGTTCTGTACCTCCCGCCCCAGGTCTTTGTGAGTGGCGCTGAGTATGCGGGCATCCACTGCCACTTCCTCTTCTGCGCCTACCGGGCGAATACTTTTTTCCTGGATTGCCCTCAGCAGTTTGACCTGCATTGGCAGCGGCAGATCGGCCACTTCATCCAGTAACAACGTGCCACCATTGGCGGCTTGAAACAGCCCCTGTTTGTCCTGATGAGCACCAGTGAAGCTGCCTTTTTTATGACCGAAGAACTCGCTTTCCATCAATTCAGAGGGAATGGCGCCGCAGTTCACCGGAATAAACGGGCCATTGGCCCTGGCACCGAGAAAATGAATTGCTCTGGCCACCAATTCTTTCCCGCTGCCGGATTCACCACTGATAAAGATGGGAGCCTGGCTGCGTGCTACCCGTCGAATCTGTTGTTTAAGTATTTCTATAGTGGGCGATTCACCGAGCAATACGGTTTCAGGTATGGCCGGATTTGGAATCTCCTTTTTTAATTGCAGTGCAGATTGGACAAGGTTGCGCAACCGCATCAATTGCAACGGCTTGGAGATAAAATCAAAGGCTCCCTTTTTCAGGGCATCCACAGCGATTTCCATATTGCCATAGGCAGTGATCATGGCAACTGGCAAATGTGGCACCGTGGCCTGTATATGGTCGACAAGTTCGAGTCCGTTGCCATCGGGCATTTTCATGTCTGTGAGGCAGAGGTCGAACTCCTCGCTTTCGAGCAATTTTCTGGCTTTAGTCAGCTTGGCAGCAGTGACGACTTCCAGACCCATTTGCTCAAGTGTAATGGTCAGAAGCTCTCTGATGTCAGGTTCGTCATCTACCACCAGTACGCGTTTTTTCATCATGATTGAGGCCTCGGTAATACCCGGTCGGGATGCGAAAACCCGATCCGGAAGTGTCTGTTTTCTGGCTCCTCTCCAAAATAATTGAGTGAAGCATAATTGACGCCGCAAAGCTCCTTGGCCAGATAGAGCCCCAAGCCTGAACCTTCATGGGATGTCGTGAAAAATGGTTCAAAAATGGAATTTTGATCTTCGAAGGGAACGCCTGGGCCGCGATCAAATACGTCCAGAAAGGGCAACTCTGAAGCCGTATCCCTGCAAACCACGAGTCTGACCCAGCGCTCCCCTGTGGCCTGTTCACTAAAACGCAGGCCGTTATCCACCAGATTGGTCAGTATTTGAGACAGGTGGCCCGGATCAAAGAAAATCTGGATATCCTTGTTCAAGCTCTCGATTTCTATGATGCAGGGGGTTTTCTGGGTGTCCATGTAATCGTTACGAAATTTTTTCAGCCATTGGAGAAGCCAGATTTTTTGAAATGCCGGGATCTTTTGTCGCGACAGTTGCAGTACGTTTTCAACAATCTGGTTTACCCGTAGACAATGGCGCTGAACGATATCCAGCAGTTTGGTCTGGCTGTCGTCGGTGGCCTGTTCTGCGAGCAGTTGGGACGCGTGGCTGATGGCCCCGAGTGGATTGCGAATTTCGTGGGCAATACTGCCGGTCAATCGACCGAGGGAGGCGAGTTTCAATTGCTGGGCATGTTGTGAGAGGGAGCGCGTATCCTCGAGAAAAATAAGGGTCTGCTTATCTTCCCCCTGGTGGAGAGAGGTGAAGTTAGCCTGAATTTCTATCGATGAGGTAGATGTTTTAAAGGTGGGGGTTCGAAGCCAGCGATAGGTCTTCCAGCGATCAAGCTGCTGGTAAAGCGGCATGATCAGGCTGAGTGGCTGGCCAGCCCCCAGTGGCTTTCCTGGCTGTTGTCCACCAAGTAGCTGAATGGCGGCACTGTTGATCAGTGTGATGTTGTCCTGCCTGTCGACCACCACGATACCGGTCCGCATCCGTTTGACGATGGATTCATTGAGTTGCTGCAGCTGTTCGCTTTCAATGGCTTTCTCCGCCGCGATTGTCTGGGCGAGGCGGATTCTCTGGGTTAATACCTGGAACAGCAGGGCCGTGGCAAACAACAGTATGCCGAGAATGCCTGCGGGGAAAACGGATTCTTTGCTTTGGCCAAGAATCATGCTCGTCGAAAGCGTTTCCAGCATCACGCAGATACTGGCCGTTGCCGCCAGTAGCAACGCCAGTTGGCCGGCGACCAGAATACTGCCTGCCGCGACGGTGGCGAGCATCAGAAACCCCAGCCCGCTTTCCAGTCCGCCACTGGCATGCATCATCAGTGTGATCGCCACCATGTCGGTCAACAGCATGAAGAACAACATCTGAATGCCGGGTGTGGCTCGATAGACCTTCAGCGAGATCAGTGACAGCAGGCACAGCACGGTATAGATGCTGACTGTCCCCAAAAAAAGCTGTGGCATTTCTGCCCCCAGGATACGGGTAGCGACACCTGTCAGGTACATCGTAAGCAACGCAGTGGACAGAATGACCCGGTAATAACCGTATACCTTGAGCAGGCTGTCCGGTGCCGGTGGGGCAGTCACTTTGCCGATATTGAGTTGCATAAGGATCGGGGGTCTGGTCGGGTTAAGTCGATTCTAGCTGAAAAAGCGGTATCGATTCATGAACAGTACCGCTATTTGCCAATCGGGTGGTTGTATTGTCAGGCCCGCGCTGTTGCCGGTCACTGGTCGTAGATAGTTGGAATCGGATCTCGCTTGTGCCGGGTATCGTGGTAGGTCTCGATAATCCGGTTGGCCACCTCGTCGCTGACAGGCTTGGCCTCCAGAAAATCATCCAGTTCATCGTAGCTGATACCGAGTGCATGCTCGTCGGCCTTCTGTGGAGCAAGACATTCCAGATCGGCCGTGGGTGTTTTTTCAACGAGGTGTTCAGGCGCGCCAAGAAAAGCAGCTATCTGCCTGACCTGCCGTTTGCTGAGGCCGAACAACGGTGCCAGATCACAGGCACCATCCCCCCATTTTGTATAAAAGCCGGTGACGTTCTCAGCCGAGTGGTCAGTGCCGAGCACCAATCCGCCCAGCAAGCCTGCGATCTGGTATTGAATCACCATGCGTGTGCGGGCTTTGGTGTTGCCTTTGGTGAAGTCGGTTTGGTCCGGGGACGCGGTCAGAAGCTGCCCGTTGTTCAGTGCGCCAAGCACTTCTTCATGGATGGCTTCCACGCCGGGCTTGATATTAACGACCAGACACTCACTGGGCTGAATGAATTCAATAGCCTGTTGGGCGTCGTGTTCATCGGCCTGAATGCCGAAAGGCAGTCGTACCGCAATAAAGCGATAAAGGGGCTCGCCCTGTTCCTGGTTCAATTGCTCAATGGCCAGTTGTGC
>CATLZI010000145.1 GCA_950063125.1 uncultured Porticoccus sp.
CAGGGAATGGATCGCTCCGCTGTATCGGCGGATGTCTGGAGCCCGTATATTTCCGGCACACTGATGATTTTTGACATTGATGCTGAGCACCAATCCATGCTTAACCCCAATGCCGTGGCGCAGATGAGATCCCTATGGCATTAAGTGGTTCCGACGCTGACCCAAGATTGCAGGCGCTCGCCCACCTGGCGGTTACCGTCGGTGTGAATATTCAACCACAGCAACCGCTGATCATCAGCGCACCCTGGGAAGCCCGGCAGTGGGTGCAGGAAGCCTGCCGTGCGGCCTACCAGGCAGGTAGCGGATGGGTGCAAACGGTGTATGAGGATCCGGAGTTGTTGCGGGTGGCCTTGATGACAATGGATTCGGTCCCACAATCGGCCCTGCCAAGCCCGGAGCATGCGCTATTGTCGCGCTCACCGGACGCAGCCCATCTGCGGATCCTGGGCCCGAGACCGACGTTACTGGAAGGGATTTCTGCACAACGTCTTGTGGATTTTCATGGGCTGTTGAAGGCAGGAAACACATCCACATTCCACACAGTGCGTTGCTGCAGTGTACCCTTTGTCACAGAAGACTGGGCCCGGTTTGTCCGACCCGGGCTCGATACGGCTGCCGCAATGGACGCGTTGTGGAATGATGTATTTGAGCTGTGCGCTGTGGTCGGTGCAGACGCGGATAGCCGGGCGCTGCAGGCTCGCTTGGAGCGCAATGAACAGATCACCCAATGGCTGAACACCCAGCAATTTGACTGGATTCAATTCCAAAATAACGGCAGTGAACTGACAGTAGGCTTATTAAAAAATACGGCCTGGCAGGGCGCTCGAATCAGGGCGCAATCCGTCGTGCCCTTTTTGTCAGCTATACCCTTGGAGCCGGTTCATTGTCTGCTGGACCCATTGCAGGTAGAAGGAACGCTGTCAGTGCCACAATCATTAAAGATTGCCGGTCACAGCGTAGAAGGTCTGGCTCTTAAGTTTCAAAAAGGCAGGTTATCCGCAATTACCGCCACCCAAGGCCGCAGTTTCATGGAACAGCTTGTTCAGACTGATTCCGGGGCCGAGCGTTTGGGTCAGGTTCGATTAACCGAAGCGTCACAGGGTAGCATAGAGCCATCAATGAACTACTTTGCGCCTATACTCGATAACGTTTTACGATCGGGTCTCACATTGGGTAGTGCAGACAAAAACAGATTAGTACCCGGAGCGAATCAGAGCGACCTGAGTATTGATCTACCCGTGGGAGACTCAGATACCAGAATTTACGGAGGCTATCGAGATGGGAAACGCAGTCTGATTTATGACAGAGGACGTTTCTGCTTTTAGGGTTAATGGGCTGGCTAGCCCTTTGGTTTGGGCACCGTCTGGGCGAGGGAGGTTAATATACCGTTAAATTTGTCGACCATCTGCTGCTGGCTTATGGGCTCGGGCTGAACCGAATTGTCATGGTTTCCCTGCAGTTGTAGCCAATTAAAAAAATCCGCAGCCAAATGCACCAGCTGATCCTTTGTTTGCTGGCGGTCTTCCGGTACACGCTGTCTGGCGGTGAGGTTGTGATTGGCCCACTCCCGCATCAGCAACTGGAGTCTGTCCAGCATGGGTTCAGATTCCAAACTCACGGTTAAATGCAAAGAAAAGTCCTCAGTACAGCCTGCCGTGTGCATACCACCCCTGGGAATATAAAGCACGTCGCCGGGAGTCATCACCAGTGATGTACCGCTGTCATCGGGTTGATACTTCTCCGGGTCCCAGGCAACGTCGCCAAGGGGAAGTGCCATTCGATGGCTGTAGTGTTCAAACAGGGTCCAGTGTTTGCTGCCAATAATCTGTATGACAAACACATCGGTATTATCAAAGTGAGGTGGAAATCCGTTCTGCCCTCCAGGGGTAAGATATGCGTTTATTGTGGTTTGGCCGTGAAAAACCGAGCCCACAGCTGCAGCGAAGATCTGTGACGAGGGTATCTGCTTCCCCAGATTCCGGAACCGAATGGTTGCGCCCCTTATAAGTTGCTCCTGCACCAAATCCACCGCCAAACGGTCAGATTTATGCAACATATCCGTCAAACGGACCAGATAGGCTTGGCTATAAATATCGATGCTGTCCAGGGCAGAACACTGGGGCATAAGCAGTTTGGCAAGCGCGTGGGTGGAGCACAGCCAGGTTCTTTCTGTGTCCGAGAACTGATTGGCAAGCTGGGTATACCTTTGCTCCCGGATTTGGCGATTGAAGGCGTCGACCCCCATGGGGCCCGCCAAACGCCGCGCGTAATCGGGGGCAACAGCGTTATTGTCCAAGGCTGCATCGGGGCCCGGAATATTCTTACCCAAAACAAATTACCTCAAATCAATTCAACTCAAATTAACTTCATCGCCTCTAGTATAGGGTTGCCAACCCGGTGAAACCAACCCCAAAAAACCATTCCCAAAAAGCCATTACGAGCGTGATAGAAGGTTGCGGTTGCAGGCGTTCTAATACAAACTGAACGTTCTCGAAATTATAGTTATGGGAGCACGTAATTTTGACAGTTATCACGACCACACAACCTGAGGCACCTGAGCTCGATCAGTCCGGGCCCGGCAGACAGGCGGATACCGATACCCTGCTTAAGCTCTATATATTCGATTGCGGCAAAATCGACAGTGTAACCGCCGAAGAATTTGGCTTTAAGGCCGGCGAAATTGCCACTGAAATGACCACTCCCTGCTATCTGGTGGTGCATCCCCGTGGGGCCTTGCTCTGGGACACGGGAGAAATCCCGGATTCTGAAATCGCTGTGGACGGAGCACCCACCCGCAAGCGTACCTTTACCAGCTCGCGGAAGCTGACAGACCAACTCCAGGAAGTGGGCTATTCGCCAGACAACATCGATTTCCTGGCCTTCTCCCACTATCACAATGATCATGTCGCCAACGCCAATCTGTTCAGTGGCTCCACCTGGTTGGTGCAACGGGCGGAGCATGAAGCCATGTTCGACCCCAGCCCCGATTTTGAACGGTTTGGCCCGGTGACACCCGATCAGAAATTTTTTTGCGAACTCAAAAACAGCGAAACAATACTGATAGAAAACTGCGACCACGATGTATTTGGGGACGGTCGCGTCATTATTAAATTCACGCCGGGTCATACTGCCGGCCACCAATCCTTGTTTTTGGACCTGGATGAAACCGGGCCGGTGCTGATCACCGGGGATATGTACCACTATTACAATGAAGTGAATCGACCGGCCGACTTTGTTAACCATGTCAGCAATCCGCTAACGACCCTAAGCCGTCAAAAAATTGAAGCTTTTTCCAAAGAGGTCGGCGCCGAATTGTGGATACCCCATGATATTGTAGAAGCGCCGAAGTTTCGCTTGGCACCGGAGTATTATCGTTAATCGAATGAATAATTGGGATGGCGATTTCAACAATTGCGCAAGTCAATTTGTATAAGATGCGTTGCGCATTTTAACTGGGTTTCCTAAATGTTGAGATATCGCAATAAGGGGATGTGATATGGGCCAGACTATTCTGGAGAGTCAATCTACTTTGGCTGCCTCATTAAGCGAAATATGGCAGCAAATGTTCAATTTCACCAGTTATACAGCGGAGAGTTTTGCCGAGAACCTCACCGCTGGCCTTGTTATTATGATTGTTGAAATCATCTTGGTTGTGGGGCTGTTGGGGGGACTGGTTGACTATTTCCAACGTCGCAGTTGGAACAGAACACGGCAGGCCTTGGCCTATGTGCTATTGGGGAGTATGACTCGTGTTTTTACACATGCGCTAAGAGCACTGCATGTGGAAGCAGATAAAGTGATTGTGCTAAATTATCAGTTTGAACTCCATTTACTAAAAATGGAAAAAGCATTGGAGAACTTCAACGAACAGGTGATAGTGCATTTGCCTGCATTATTGCCTCCGATCTCTGTCAACCTTTCCAAAATAACTCGTAAAGTCTCTAAGCTTGAAGAAGCCGTGGCTGCGTTGAAATATCACTTTTATAATATCGAAAAAAGTATAGATGATAGTGATATGGATAACCGCATTCCCAACGAAGATGAAACTCAGTATTGGATTAGACCTGAGTGTTTCGAAGAGAAATTAAATCGAATGCATTTAAAAAAAGAAGAATTACCGACCGAGCAGAAGTTTCTTGTACTTTCCTTGTTCGAAATATTCGAACTATCCAGTTGTTTATCCGATGATATTAAGGTTTACATTGATTACCGCAGTCGAAACTGGAAAGGGTTTGAAGAAGAAACGCCAGGTAAAGCGGTCGAAAAAGAAAATATAATGGCAATTCAAAAACTGGAAATTTTAAAGTTTAAAAGCCTACTTAAGGACTTGGGCATCCACTTGGTAAAGTACCGGCCACCTTCGGATCAAACTCCTATTTCAAATGAAGAAGATCATTAACCCTATTACTTCACGGAAAGGCTAGTGATTCGATCACAAAAAACTTGTTGAGCAGTAGAGAAAGCGGAGCAAAACAGAATGAATCCATTCGATAAAGAAGAAACGAAATTTTTTGTACTGGTTAACGAAGAGCAGCAATACTCCCTGTGGCCCGATCATCTCGCCATACCCGATGGCTGGAACAAAACCGGCCCCCATGGCGACAAACAAACCTGTATGGCCTGGGTGGACGAAACCTGGACGGATATGCGCCCTGCCTCACTTCGAGCACAAATGGCGCCTAAGCAGTCGGATCAATAAACTGTCGTTAAGACAGAATCGGTTTACACTAATAAAAAAGTGCAAGAAACCGGCTTTCGATACTCGTTCTCGGTTCGGCACTGGCGGGGCAATTCGATGCGGTGAATGCCGCATGGGGTGTTAAAGCAGCTCGATTGGGGTCGGAGTCAAAGCCTTTAAACAGAATGAATTCATCGTCCTGCATGCCGGAGAAATACCCCCAACGCTGACATTCATTGAATCGGTAAATGGACATTTTAAAAAGCCAGTCGGGATCCTCGGGCATCTGTTCAAAGAAATCCACTGCAACCCGGTCGTCGGAGCCAAGGGAGCGCACATCGCAAAGGGCCAGAGGGACGTCAGCCGGCGGTGGGGTGAGTGTGCGCCAGGTGTTGTACATAGCCACCCGTTGATACGGATCAAGTGAGCGGGAATCGGTTTTCATTATGTGATTCAGCCAGCGAAGTATTTCCGTATCACCGGCACCGTAGTCACTGTGGGCAAAGCGGGCTGGCAAGGTGGTGCCCCCCTGCATATACAGGGGGGAGCGCTCGCTGCGCCGAATCACCGAATTCATATGAATAAGCTGCGTTGCGCTACTGATCTGGGTCACCAGCGCGGCGGCCTGATCAAGATTTTTGTGGGCGACAGTCTCAAGTGGTGTGCCGAAAGCCAAGGGGTCTCCCTGTGCCAATGTGAACCCAGCTTCATCGAGTGTGGGCGGCGAAGCGCAATCGCGAAGGTCGCTGATCTGCAACTGCCGTTCAATCAAAGGGCAGTGATCCTTCTCCCGGGTAATACCGTGAAGTTTGGGTGGCTCAGTTAACTGACCGATAAACTGAATATTCGCGGGTAAGTTCATAAGGCAACGGACTCTAAGCCGCTCCAGAGATAAGCAATGCTGCTGTGGAGATAAGACCATAGCCAATTCAATGCACCGATTCAATCCACTCTTGTTATACTGTGGCGGAAATAGAACCTGTCAATAATCCAGTTGGTGATCGCGAACGTTAAATGAGGTAGAAAATTTGGCTTCACCCCATGCGCCCTTGTATTGGCTGCCCGCGCCAAACCAATGGCAAGAGCAATTAAAAC
>CATLZI010000146.1 GCA_950063125.1 uncultured Porticoccus sp.
TCCCGCTCCGTCTGAGGTTGTCGTTGAATTGCCAGAGAATCCCGAACCGTTGGGGGTCGAAGACCAACTGAGTGATTTGCACGAGGAGCAGATCGGCAGTTTCCGGCTGGCTTGCTGGCAACCCAGCGATGACTTGCTGGTTATCAACGGGTTGGCGCCGGGCAGCGTACCACTACAGGAGGAATCCGGCCTGCTTGTAAATATAATGCGGGCAATTGGCCGTCCCGGCGATACACTTTCATCTCCCCAGTTGATTGACTGGCCCCCGTCGGCGATGGATCAAGCCGACAGGTCGGGCGCAGAGGAGATGCTGTCAGTGTTCGTGGAAGCCCGTGTCAAAAAGCAGGGTGTGCTTTGGGTCCTGCTGATGGGTGAATTGCCTGCAACGCTGTTGCTGTCCCCAAGGTCAGCCTGCCCATCATCCGTGGGCCAGGTGGAGGAATTGCCCGGAGGTGCCCGGGCTATCGTCACCCCAAGTCTACAGGAGTTACTAAATGCTCCCGAGCTTAAAGGCGAAACCTGGCGGGCCATTCGGGTGATGAGCCCGCAACCATGATCCCCCGGATTCGCAACATGCTGGCCGCTGATCTGCCGTTGATCGCAGCCATTGAGCAACAGGTGACACCCCATCCCTGGCGTGAATCCCAGTTCAGGGAGAGCCTCGATAAACACCAGTGTCTGACCATGGTCCTACAGGACCAGTTGGTGGGTTATGCCGTTTATACGATTGTGCTGGGCGAAGCAGAGGTTCTGAATATTGCAATAGGACGGGATTACCAGGGCCGGGGTTACGGCCGACAATTGCTCAACCACCTGATTGACCTGATGACTGAACGGGCTGAACGATTGTTTCTTGAGGTTCGCGCCACAAATGAGCCGGCTGTGGCGCTGTATCAGGACGTGGGTCTGGTGGAGATCTGCCTGCGCAGAAATTATTACCAGAACGCTACCGGACAGGAAGATGCCATTGTTATGGCGATGGATTTCACCAGTTTTCAGTGAGTGCCAGTCCTCGTTGAATGTCTAATCTGCTACCTGGTTCCCTTTAAAATTGTGAACTGGTTCACATAGCCGACATTATCAGCACCGTTTTATGCCCGTTCGTCGCCAATTTTCTTACTTGCGACCCTCTCTTAGCTGCAGACTCCTTAAAATAATCGTCGATTGATAAGGAAGTAGCCTGTTATGGAAACGATGCCAGATGAGGCGGTACAAGCTGCCAAATTTGAAGTGGCAAAGTTGCTGTTGGAAAGACTCCCGTTCTTCCTGATGGTCACCTCGGGATTTTGTCTGATACAGATTTTTACCTGGGGCGGGATTTCAACCTATTGGCCGACCGGATTGTGGGTTCTTTACAGTCTGGGAGTCATTGTGCCCGGTTGGCTGCTCATCCGAAGGTTGTCTGTGACGTATGCGGTGGTTGGGATCAACCAGAAACTGGTTGAAGACATTAATAATCTGGCTATTGTTCTGGCTTTTATGACGGGACTGATCTGGGCCTTTGACAGTTTTGTTCAGTTTTATCTCAGGGAGCCAAATCAATGGCTTTATGTGTCTGCGTTAGCGGCTATTGCCGTGATCAGCGCAGGACTGCTCAGCTATAACCTCAAAGCTGCCCTGCTCGGGGCAGTGGTTATATTGCTGCCCTTGCTGATTGAAGTCTCAATCGCGGGCAGCGGTGCCAATCTGTACTTTATTTTTTTTGCAGTAGCAACCGTTGCCGTATTGTACTTCGGCCTGCGCCATCAACAGCGGACGCTGGAAAAAAACATCGTGCTTAGAAACGAGGCTGAGGCAGCGCTAAAACAACAGGAAGTGACCAGCTATCTGCTCGAACAGCACTGGCAAAATGCCCCGCTGCCGGCCATTCAGTGGGATCGGCAGCAGCGGATAACAGGCTGGAATCTCAGTGCTGAAAAGCTGTTCGGTTATCCCGTGGCAGAGGTGTTTGGTCGTCAGGGAGATTTTCTGGTGCCCCCGGGATCGCGGGATTCGTTTCGCGATATGTGGCAGGCCCTGATACAAAAGGACGAGCAGGGTTATTACGCTGTTCACGAAGTCATCGACAGGAACGGGCAGATAAAAATATGCGAGTGGCATAACACGCCGCTGACAAAAGATGGCAAGCTGATCGGTGTTGCCTCCTTTATCAAGGACGTGACCTCGCAGATTGCGGATCGGGAAACTATCAAATGGCAGGCGACCTACGATAACCTGACCGCGCTGCCGAATCGCAGCTGCATGATGAGTGAACTGGATGCTGCAATCTCACGGTCCCAGCGAAATAACCAATTCGGCGCTGTTATTTTTCTCGATCTCGATCACTTCAAGGATATTAACGATACCCAGGGGCATCATGTAGGTGACATGGTGTTGCAGTTTTTTGCCGAGTTATTGAGGCAGGCCGTTCGCAAGGAAGATGTGGTCGCCCGCTTTGGCGGTGATGAGTTTGTGGTGCTGATACAGGATCTTGGCACAAAAGCGACCAAGGCAAGGGCCAGAGTGCTCTCCATTGCCGATAAAATCATGGAGCTGGGTAAAACGGTCTGCAAGCAACGGGGGCTGGAATACGAAATCGAAGTCAGTGGCGGTATCGTGCTGTTTCAGGGTAATCGCTACTCGCCAAATGATCTGCTGAAGCAGGCCGACCTGGCGATGTATCGGGTGAAAAACTTTGGGCGCAAAGGGTTCAGTTTCTATGACGATTCTCTCGCGGTCGAGGCGGAATACCGGGTTAGCCTGATTCGGGAGCTGCGTCAGGGTGTTGAAAACAGGGAATTTGATTTGCACTTTCAGCCCATCGTCAACGCCGGTGGCGATATTGTATTTGCGGAATCACTGCTTCGCTGGAACCGACCCTCAAAGCGTATTGTGGCGGCCAGTGAATTTATTGAATTCATGGCGACGTTGCCGATGATGAACGAAGTGGGCCTGTGGATCTTTGAAAGTGCTTGCGCCAATCTCCGGCAATGGATTGATGAAGGACTTTGGTCGGAAGACGGGGTGCTATTTGTGAACATCAGTCCGAAGCAGTTGGAGAATGAGCACTTCGCTGCCGATATACGGAAGCTGATCAGCCGATATGCCATTGACCCCCACCAACTGGTGCTGGAGATAACCGAGGAAAGCCTGATTCATAATCTTGATGAGGTCGAGGGTCAGCTCCAGGATTTACTGGACCTTGGTTTGCGGATTGTACTGGATGATTTTGGCACCGGCTATTCCTCGCTGGCGATGTTACAGAAGTTGCCTGTGCACTTTGTCAAACTGGACCGGAGCTTTATTAACGATCTGGCTTCCTCGGAGAACACCTATTCCATTGTTAAAGCGGTCATCAAACTCTGTCAGATCATGTCCCTCGATGTGATCGCCGAAGGGGTTGAGACAGAGGAGCAATACCGTATTCTCGTCGATCTGGGCTGTGAGTACTTCCAAGGTTACTATTTCAGCAAACCTGTGGACCCCGGGCAATTCAGGTCGCTGGTCCGCTCTGCATCAGAGGATGCCCTGTTGCGGCTGGTTAACTAGATTGGCTAGTGTATCTATTGCATCGGTAAAGCGTGCACTGAATGACCGGGAACCGGTATAGTCACAGAGCATTTTTTACGAGGTGAACTGTGGACAAAATTCCGGTGGGAATCAGTGCCTGCCTGATGGGCGATGAGGTGCGCTATAACGGTGGTCACAAGCGGGACGCCTATATCAATGGGACTCTGGCGGGCCACTTCAGTTTTCATCGATTCTGCCCTGAAGTCGGTATCGGTCTTGGTGTACCCAGGCCCACACTCAGGCTGATTGCCACAGATGATGATGTCAGGGCCGTGCGCACAGAGGACCAGTCATTTGATGTCACCGAGGAACTGGTGAACTACAGTCGGGAACAGTTTGCCGAGATCAGTCAGTTATCCGGACTCATTTTAAAGCGGGATTCGCCAAGCTGCGGTATGGCCAGAGTCAAGGTGTATGGTACGGCCGGGGCCAGGCCAGAGGGTCGCGGAGTGTTTGCCCGTATGGTGATGGATCAGTTTCCCTGTCTGCCGGTTGAGGAAGAGGGCCGGTTGGGGGACCCGGGGGTGCGGGAGAACTTTATTCAGCGGGTGTTTATCTATCATCGCTGGCGATCTGACTACTTCCCGGCGCTCAGTGTACAGAAACTCACGGATTTTCATGCCCGACACAAACTGATATTCATGAGTCACGACCAGAATCAGTGTCGGGAACTGGGCCGTATCGCGGCGCTTGCCCGCCCTGATAACCTGAACGCAGTTGCCGCAGAGTACCTGTCACTGGCCATGGACAATCTGAAAAAAATCGCCACGCGTAAAAATCATTTGAATGTCCTGCAGCATATTCAGGGATATTTGAAAAAGCAGCTTGATGCCGCAGACAAACAGGAACTGATTGAAATATTCGAACGCTTCGAACGAGGTGAGTTGCCATTGATCGTGCCTGTCACACTCCTACAGCACCACTTTCGAAAATCTCCGGACGACTATATCAATCGGTCCTGGTACCTGAACCCCTACCCGGCAGAACTGCGCCTGATGAATCTGCTATAAAATCGGGAAGTATGATCATGAGCAACAGTAAACCACTAAAAATTCCCTATCGTCTGATCCTGCTGGATCTGGTGGGTGCCGTGCTGGCGGCGATGGGTATCCTGCAGCTGATTGACGGTGGCGGTGTTGCCGCCTGGATCATGACCGTTGTGGGTTTTCTGTTGATGATGCCCCTGGTACTGGCGATTTTTCGTTTGCTGGCATCCCCGGGATCCAAACAGAATCACCATCAAGGAGATCGTTAATGGAGATTGTCTACTGGCACTGGCTGGTGTTGGGCATCCTGCTGGTGATCCTGGAGATCGTCGTACCCAGTTTTACCATCCTCTGGTTTGGTCTCGGCGCGGTCGTGGTGGGTGTGCTGTTGTGGTTGGTGCCGCAGTTGCCGATTGTGGGTCAGCTGTTAGTCTGGATTCTAGCTTCAGGCGGTTTCGCGCTGTTCTGGTTTAAATACCTGAAACCGCGAATGGTGGATAAAACCCTGGCCGGACTTTCCAGAGAGGCCGCCATTGGCGAGTCGGGCCGGGTCATAAAACTGCCGGTTGAACACGGCCGGGGGGTGGTGCGTTTTACTACGCCGCTGCTCGGTGCCGATGAATGGGAGTTTATCTGCGACCAGACGTTATCCCTGGGTGACCGGGTGTTCGTCAAGGAGTTTTCCGGTAATACCCTGGTGGTGGTGAAGCTAGATTGAGTAGCCGACCGGAATCGACCGGTTTTTGGAATGTTAACTGTTTACCGGAGTGAGTGGCATGGGTGGCACAGTTGTTGTTTTGGCAGTTTTGATACTGCTGGTTATTACCGTTGGACTGGGTGTCCGGATCGTGCCCCAGGGGAGCAAACATGTGGTTCAGCGGCTTGGCAAGTTTCACAAAATACTGCCGCCGGGGCTGAATATCATTATTCCCTATATCGATACCGTGGCCCATCGGGTTTCCACCAAAGATATCGTACTGGATATTCCTTCGCAGGAAGTGATCACCAAGGATAACGTGGTGATCGTCGCCAATGCCGTGGCCTATATCAATATCGTGGCACCGGAAAAGGCCGTCTACGGGGTCGAGGACTATGAGCTGGCGATTCGCAACCTGGTTCAGACGTCACTGCGTTCCATTGTCGGTGAGATGGATCTGGATGAAGCTTCTTCC
>CATLZI010000147.1 GCA_950063125.1 uncultured Porticoccus sp.
GCGATACACTTTTTTCAGTCCGGTTGTTTGCAGCCCTGCGAGTTCGGGCCATTCGGCCGGTGGAACCACGTTAAACCGGGCATCGGTGCGGCAGCCAGACAGGAGCCAGTAGAGCGTCAGACCGGCGCGAAGCTGCCAGGAGCGCAAGCGTGATCCTTCATAAAGGGGGATGTAGAACCAGTTGCCATAAACCAGCTGTGGAGCCAGCGATAACAGGCGTGTGCGCTCCCGCAGGCTTTCCCGCACCAGCGAGAACTCCCAGCTCTGCAGGTAGCGCAGACCGCCGTGAATCAGTTTGCTGGATTTGCTGGAGGTGCCTGAGCCCCAGCTGTTTTTTTCCAGTACCAGGCAGTTGTAGCCAGCGGCCTGTGCGGCCTGTACCACTCCGGCTCCCTGAATGCCGCCACCGATCACCACCACATCGAAATGGTTGCCCGTATGGGGTTCGCTGGGGTTGTTGTCGGCCACGGTTAGAAGGTCCGGTGGGCGAGATTGGTAATCATGCTGCCGATATCAAAGGTTTCCACCATGTCGGCACCGCGGTTGAACCAGTCGATGGCCTGATCGGGGTCTTCGACCTCGTAGATCACCACGGTACCTGGCAGCTCGTCCAATGTGGCTCCTTCCGGCACCTTGTCAGTGTCGCAGAAAATAAATTCCGGTTGGATATCGGTGATCCAGGGACCCTGTCGGTCCTGCCAATCCTTGAGTACCACGCCGAGGCGGGGAAACTGCTGTTCGTGGGCATACTGGATAAATTCGTCGCTGAAACTGATCAGTACACACTGCCCGATAACCGGGTCAAGTATTTCGCTGACAATACGGTAGGCATTTTCGATGCCGACAGTCTCCAGCCCGGTGCGTTTCAATTCGACAAAGGCCGTGACATCGGGATGCTCCGACAGCAATCCGACCAGTGCTGAGAGGGGTGTGATGTGCTCGCTGGAGAATGCCTGGCCCAGCCGTTCCGGTTCGTTGGCCGGGTATTGGCGCAGTTCATCTAGGGTCAACAGATGAATGGCGTTTTCCACGCCGCTGATGCGGGTCATGAGAGTATCGTGGTAAAGCACCGGCTGTTGGTCGGCGCTGAACAGGATGTCGGTCTCGATAAATTTCGCCCGGGCTTCAACCGCTTTGCTCATGCCGAGCAGGGTGTTTTCCGGGTAGTGCCTGGGGTAGCCCCGGTGGGCGACCAGTCGTTTCGCTATCATGATGATATCCTGTCGTGCGCCTATCTCTTTATCCTAGAGCAGGGCAGGGGTAACGACAATCGCTATCGGGGTCGACGATGGCTGTTCAGCCCAGTTTTTTCTCACCGGCATCGACTGATTGCAGAATCAGTGTGTTGATGGTCATGGGGCCGACACCACCCGGTACCGGGGTGAGGGCGGCAGCGCGATCGTACAGGGGCGCCAGTTCGATATCGCCGACACCGCCCGGATGGTAACCGGCATCCACTACCACCGCGCCATCCCTGATCCAGTCGGCCTTGATAAATTCGGGTTTCCCCACTGCGCCGACCACCAGATCGGCACCACCGATAATCGCTGGTAAATTTTCCGTCCGGGAGTGGCAGATGGTCACCGTGGCATTGGTATTGAGCAACATCATGGCCATGGGTTTGCCGAGAATCGGGCTGCGGCCAACGACTACAGCGTGTTTGCCTGCCAGAGAGATATCGTAGGCCGCCAGCAGACGCATAATGCCCTGGGGTGTGGCAGAGCCATAGGCGAACTCACCCATGGCCATGCGGCCAAAACCGAGGCAGGTGACACCGTCCACGTCCTTTTCCAGCGCGATGCTGTCAAAACAGAGACGCTCGTCAACTTGGTCCGGTACCGGGTGCTGCAACAAAATGCCATGGCAGTTGGGGTTGGCATTCAGCTCCTGAATTTTTGCCAGCAGCTGTTCGGTAGTGGTGGAATCGGGCATTTCTACCGCGATGGATTCCATGCCCACCCGTTTGCAGGCATTCTGCTTCATCTTCACATAGGTGGCCGATGCCGGGTCGCCACCCACCAGAATGGTGGCAAGAATCGGTGCTTGGCCACCACTTTTCTGTTTCAGTCGCGCCACCCGTTCGCTCAGTTCGGCCTCGGTCTGTTGGGCGACGGCTTTGCCATCGAGAATGATTGCTGCCATGGTGGGTTTGACTCCTGAGTCCGGGTGGGAAGCCGTGTATTTTCGCACTTCGCCTCTTGTCTGTGAAGCGAATAACCGGCGGCACCCGATCCGGCTTTTTGATTGACGAAGCGGGTTGGCGTCAGTATTATGCGCTGCTCTCGAAATGAGGGTTCAGTGTGATAACGGGGAATAGCGCAGTCTGGTAGCGCGCCTGCTTTGGGAGCAGGATGTCGGGGGTTCGAATCCCTCTTCCCCGACCACCCTCATCTTCGGAAACTGTTGTAAACTGCTTGTTGAGCGCCCGTAGCTCAGCTGGATAGAGCAACGGCCTTCTAAGCCGTAGGTCGCAGGTTCGAATCCTGCCGGGCGTGCCATCCAGTTCTGGCGCAATAGACAACAAGTAATACAATGGTGGCTGTAGCTCAGTTGGTAGAGCACAGGATTGTGATTCCTGTGGTCGCGGGTTCGATCCCCGTCAGCCACCCCATCTTCCAGAAGGCGGTCCATTCGGGCCGCCTTTTTTGTTCGGTTCCTTTTAGCGGGTTCGCTCAATTTTGGTTGTATCTGTAGGGCTGCACAACGTCTGCTGACAACTGAGTAGTAACAGTTTGCTGACCAGTCTGTGCATCTCCTGCTGGACGGTTTCTTCTTTTGCGCCGGGAGGACACTCACAGCACCAATGCAGACATTCCTGGCCGGACTCGGCATCGACTATGCGAAGGCACGGACGGCCTTCTTTGAGGTGAGTGTGGATGAGGTACCCCATATTCTGATTCTCTGCAGATAGTTAAATGATAATCGTTCGCATTTATAGTAGAAGAGAGTCTAAAGTCCGTCAAGTCTCTGCTTTGCTGTGCTGGGCATCCGTCAAAAGGATGTGGTAGATTCACATAAAAAATGTAGGGTTAATGTGTATCTATTGACAAATTCTGCGTTGAAGACCGATAAGGGCTGGGGGTATATCTTCCAGTCAGGTAGCGTAAAACGACCAAGTGGCGAGCAAATTGAATTGATCATCGATTGCTTAATCGAACATATATTGGATTGCAGTGCCTGCTGGTGATCGGTAATTGTTTCTGTGCTCATTCTTGTTCGTGGGATTGACTCCATTAATGTCTGTTCTGTAAAGAAAATTAGCCTACGATGTAGAACAGGAAAAACCTGTATTAACAGATTCCATAACTAATACAAAGTTGAGCGCTATTTTAAAAATGGCGCTGAAACCCGGTAACAATATGTTTTGCCATTTAAGGAATAATTGGAAATGGACGTTCTGTCCCGAAAGAAGTTATGGCTTGTGCTGGTTTATGCCTTTATTGGTATGGCTTGGATACTGGGCAGTGACTGGCTGTTATTTCATCTTTTTGGTGACATTGAAACCACGTTTTTAGGCAGCGCGATCAAGGGGCTTTTGTTTGTTGCACTGATGTCCCTGTTACTCTATTTCCTGCTTTATCGGCTTGAACGCTCTGAAAAACGTGCGCAACAGGCGGAAGTTGCCTCTGAATTGAATTTGTTTACGCTGCCGGAATTTTTTGCCTCAACCACTTTGATTGTCTATGTGCTTGAGATTCGGGATTTCTCTACTAACGCGATATGGGTGAGCCCCAATATCATGGGGATATTGCAACACTCCGTTGAGGATGCGCTCCTACCAGACTGGTGGGAAAAACATCTTCACCCGGATGATCGAGAGGAGGCCATTCAAAGCAATGAAAGGATTTTAGCGCGTGGTGAAGGGGTACACGAATACCGGTTTAGGCGCGGAGATGGCAGTTATATCTTCGTGCAGGATGAATTGCACCGGTTAGCCTCGCCGGTTCCCCGTTTTATCGGGGTCTGGACGGATATCAGTCAACGATATCAACTGGAGCAAAGTGCAACTCAATACGCTGAGAAGCTTGAAAAAACAATGTTTGAGACGGTCGATGCCGTCGCCAAATTAACGGAACTCAGAGACCCCTATACATCTGGTCATGAAAAGCGGGTTGGCGAAATTTCTGCGGCGATTGCGGCTGAAATGGGCTTTGATAAAAAGTTTCAGGAGGGGTTACGCATCGCCGGATTGCTGCACGACATTGGTAAAATTGGTGTACCTACAGAAATTCTTGTCAAGCCATCAAGATTGAGTGCCGGGGAGTATGCACTGGTTAAAGAACACACCGAGTTCGGACATGATGTGCTGAAAAATATCGATTTTCCCTGGCCGGTGGCCGATATAGCTCGGCAACATCACGAACGAATCGACGGCAGCGGTTACCCTTTAGGATTAAAAGGTGAGCAAATCACCATGGAAGCCAGAATAGTTGCCATTGCCGATGTGGTGGAGTCGATGGCCTCCCACCGTCCCTATCGTCCGGGGTTGGGCATTGAGGTGGCTCTGGCTGAAATAGAGCAAAATGCCGGCAAACTGTACGATATTGATGCCGCCTCTGCCTGCCTAAGATTGTTCAGGGAAAAAAGCTATTCAATCACTTGAATTGGGTTGTTGAACCTCCTTGTGTATTCAGGGGGTATTTCCACCTGACTTGTTGACCTTCCCAAAGCCGCAATCCGGTATTTAACGGTTAACCATATCAGGCTTTAACGAATTGTCTTTTTCGTGCAGTTGGAAATTATACTTAGACAGGTAGTTCTGTGAGTTCGACCTGCCATTAATAAAGTTTATTTCTTTGTTTCGCTTTCTGAAATATTGAAAAAAACGAATAAAACAGGTCAACCTGTTTTCGGAATTGTGCGTAGGGAAATGCTAATGACCAACACAACGATATGTTTCTTCTCCTGGAGTCAAAAGCACAGCAGTCAACTTCGGTGGCTAATGGTTCCGGTGATCCTGGGGTTAATGATCGGGGTTTTTGCGCTGGTCTATGCCACTGGCGGTATCAAGTACGTATTTTCCCACTCCATGTATATACCCGTACTGCTTGGCGGGGTAGTTTTCGGGGTTACCGGTGGCATTCTGATTGGTCTTCTCGGGGGCTTCGTACTTGGTCCCATGATGCCGATTGATACGGTTACCGGTGAAATGCAATTGACGATCAATTGGTTGTATCGAACAGGCTTTTTTGTACTGATTGGCGCTATCGCGGGCATTGGCAGTGACGCTATCCGCCAGTATATAAGGCATCTCTGGTGGGTGGCACGCCACGATGAACACTCCGGTCTACCAAACCAGTTGGCCCTCAACGATGCGCTGACCAAGCCGTATAACAAACCGACGGTATTGGCGTTGGTGCTGGTATCCGTAGAAAATATCTCCGAGTTGAAAATAGCCTTTGGCACCCAGGTTGCTCACACAATTATTCGTCAACTGGCTGATTATAGTTATGGGATTTTGTTCGGATTGCAGTTGGTGTGTCGAACAGGTTCCCAGGATTTCTGCTTTCTGGTGGCCACCCATGATAGTGGTCGACTTAATAAAGAATTGCAGCAGTTGATTGGTATTTACCAAGAGCCAGTGTATTACCAGGAAATCCCCCTTCATGTTGATATCAAAATTGCAGTGGTCGGCGTGGAGAATGGTAATCTGGCGGAAGCCTGTCTTCAGCGGGCCGAG
>CATLZI010000148.1 GCA_950063125.1 uncultured Porticoccus sp.
GGAGTGGGGCTTGAGCGCTGAAGACGCCGATTTACTTCGCCGTGGCATTCCGCAAACCGTGCCGGTCACCGCCAGTAACGGGGAGGAGCTGTGGCAACAGCGGCGGCAGTGGTTCTTCAAACCTGTGGCAGGCCATGGCAGTAAGGGCGTGTACCGAGGCAGTAAACTCACCAAAAGCACCTTTGCCCGGATTCTCGATAGTGACTATGTCGCTCAGGCCTATGTGCCCCCCTCCGAGCGTCTGGTTCTGGTGGATGGCGAGCGGGAAATGCTCAAGGTTGACGTGCGCCTGTACACCTATCGCGGTGCCCTACTCCTGGCCGCGGCGAGGCTTTATCGGGGACAGACCACCAACTTCCGTACGCCAGGCGGCGGATTCGCGCCTTTACTCCTTAAAGATTGATCAACAAGCACTTTTCTCGCTCCCAACCCCACGGATCGGCCGAGTCATCTCGGCTGGTTCCGCAACACGTGGATAATCTTCTTCCAGGTCACAGATCGTCCATTCGCTCTACTTGCCGGACCAACCGCTTGGTTTCGTGCTCTTCCATATCCAGCAGCGATTGCACAAGCTCCGCAGCTTCCGGAATTTCTGCCTTACCCTTGAGGGTTTGATAAAGGCTAATGATTTGCTCGTGAAAATCGAAGACTTCAGCACTAATCGCATCGGTATCCAGCTTGGCGTAGTGATCATCGCAAACCAAATGTGTCGTAATTGGATTATGGGGTATGTAATCATAGACATAAGTGTGTGCGGCCTTGGGGTCGGCCTGGCGTTCAAACGCCGCCACCATTTTCTCCATTTCAGTTTCGTGAGACGCCAGATACTCCAGCAGCATTGCGGCGCGCTCATCAGGGTGACGCGAAGCGCAATGGGCCAGGCATTCAGCCAGTTTCCCATGCAGCTTACGGGTCCATTCGATCAGATCAAAAAATGTTCTAACTTCCATAATCGATTCGTTTCTCTATAGCTAAAAAAGATGGTTTTATCGACCAGCGGCCAATTTGTGTGGGTGCCGATGTTCAGTCTTTGTGATCTCTCACTTTGTTGGCCGGCCAGTCTGCAAACGCCAGGAAATAAAGGAAAAGGAGATTGACGACGGGAATCAGTATCAGGACTCCCACCCAGCCCGGATAGCCCATGCGCTGGCAGATACGCCAGACAGGGGTGACGACCACAACGGCAACAACCAGCATCCACAGCCAGTGCCCCGCCCACATTGTGTTACCAAACACGTGATCTCCCATTATGTATGATCCTCCGTTTCAAGTCCGGGTTTCAGTGGTGGTGTGCATGGGAATTCTCCTCACCCGTTTGCCTAGCCCGCGCCGAGCTTTTCAGGAAAATCTGTTCGGCAATCGCAATAATGATCATCGTCACGATGGCAACACCAATCACAAAGGGGTCGGAATTCAGCTTGACCCAGACAAAGCCTCCGAGTGCGAGTAAATCGAGGAAAATCGCCGTAGCTGGCACCCACGCCCTGGCCTCGATGTCCTCGCGCAGGTAGCGAATGACGCCCCAATGAATGGCAATGTCCATGATCAGGTAAAAGACGATACCCAGCGCCGCAATCCGGGAGAGGTCAAAGAATGCGGTCAGGGCCAAGCCGAGAACTACAGTGTAGACCAACGTGTGCTTCTGAATACTGCCCGACATACCGAAGTGACTGTGGGGCACCAGCTTCATTTCCGTCAGCATTGCCAGCATGCGCGAGACCGCAAAAATGCTGGCCAGAATACCGCCGGCGGTGGCCATCATGGCAATGGCCACCGTGACCCAGACGCCATACTCGCCCAATGCCGGTCGGGCGGCAGCGGCGAGGGAGTAGTCCCGTGTCTCGATAATTTCGGCAAGCGAAAGATTGCTCGCAACGGCAAAGCCGACCAGGGTGTAGATCACCACGCAGGCTGCGATGGAAATCACGATGGCACGACCAACGTTCCGTGTTGGATCTTTCACCTCTGAGCCACTATTGGTAATTGTTGTGAAGCCCTTAAACGCCAGTATCCCGAGTGCCGTTGCACCCAGGAAATTACCCACGGTTCCGGCCTCTCCAGGGTTTGAGAAATCCACTGAAAGGCTGTCAGCGATCCAGATTCCCACCACTCCGAAAATGAGGATGCCAACGATTTTCAAAACACCAATAAAAGAGGCCACGCCCTGGATCAGTCGATTACCGGAAAGATTCACCAAAAAGGCGGCAAGAATGAGTGATACGCCGAGAACAGGCACCATCATGCCGCTCTCGTCGCCCCCAAAAAGCTGCATGGTATAGGCGCCGAACGTGCGAGCCAGAAAGCTTTGGGCGATTACCATCGAGAAGTACATCAGCAAGGCATTGAAGGCCGTCGGCAACCGGTCTCCGTAGGCCTTGTGCAGATACATTGCGATGCCGCCAGCGGACGGATAGGCATCGGAAATCTTGATGTAGGAATAGGCGCTGAATGAGACGATGACAGCCGCCGCAAGAAACGCCAGGGGAAACAGCACGCCGGTCATCTGCGCCATCTGCCCGGTAAGGGCAAAGATACCGGCGCCGATCATGACACCGGTGCCCAGCATCACTGTCCCTGGTAACGTCAGGCTTCCTTCCTTGTAACGCGTTGTTCTGTCTTCCACCTCAGCCATAAATCCTCCGGTTGTCTGTTTGCTCAATCTATTTTGCTAGAACCACATACGAACGCCGACAACGACGCCAATTTCGGACTCATCGCCACCTTGATCGCGAACCCGATCAGCCTTGTCGCCCAGGGCGCGGCTCCAGTAGACACCAATGTAAGGGGCAAGCTCTCTGGACAGTTCGTAGCGATAGCGCAATCCCATACGCACGTTATTGAATCCACTGGGGCGGTCATACTCTTCGGCGTCAGTCAATGCCGCGCCCATCTCCAGACGTGGCTGTAAATACGACAACTGAGACAGACGAATATCGTATTCTGCTTCGATGTTCACAGCAATATCTCCGTCTTCGTTGACAGTGAGAGAGTTATCCATTTCGAAGCGATAGGGCGCCATGCCAAACAAACTGAAGACCAGGTAGTTTTCCCGCTCTGCGCCCGACGCGATCGATCCCCGCGTACCAAGCCCCCCTTGTATTTCCCAAAATGGTGCGATCAGGCGGCTGGCCAGTAACTCTGCACTCTCCAGCTCCGCAGGCTCGCCGTCATCCGACCTGTTCTCCCCTTCGCTCTTGAAATAGATTCGATTTCTATCTCCACCGTACCAAGCGAGCATATCCCAGACGATCAAGTCCTCATCATTATCCGTTCGTGTAACTTCCAGTCGGTCGAACAGCACCTGACCGGTGCGATACGACTTGATGGGCTCCGGCCAGTGGTCTTCAGCGTGGCCGGCAAACAGCGGAACGCTCATTCCTGCCAACGATAGAGACATCACAATTTTCAGAGTCCTCATGGATCCCCCTTTAACTGACATTGACTACGCGGAACATTCCCGCCTTCATGTGATAGAGGAGATGGCAGTGGAAGGCCCAGCTGCCGGGTGCGTCGGCACTGATCTGCAACGAGACTACTTCACTGGGTTTGAGGCTGATGGTGTGCTTCCTTGGGCGCGGATACTGGCCGTTCTCAAGCTCCATCCACATGCCGTGCAGATGGATGGGGTGGTCCATCATGGTGTCATTCACCATAATCAAACGCAGACGCTCGCCGTAGTGGAACTCCACAGGCCCATCGACTTCGGTAAACTTCAAACCGTCAAAGGACCACATGTATTTTTCCATATTGCCGGTGAGATGGAGCTCGATATCACGCACCGGCTCCCTTTCGTCCGGCCAGGGATGCGCGCCAATGAGATCCCCATAGACCAGGACACGATGAGTGGCTTCTTCAAGGCCAACGCCGGGCTCGTTGAGCCGGCTGACCGGTTGTCGGGCAATCATGGCCGCGCCGGGACCATGGCCACCCGGCGCATGCTCAACCCCGAGGTCTGGCGCTGAAGGCCGCTGCGATGCCATGGCCATTTTTGCACCCTGACCCTCGGGCATGTCATGGTGGCCATCCATGCCGGATTTATCCCTTCCAGAGGACTCCATATCCATGCCACTCATTTCATGGGACATTCCCATGGCCGCCATGCCGCGTTCCGGCACCGGTCGTAATTCGGGCACTATCGCTTCCTGTCCCAATTCCGTCGAAAGTGTGCCCCGCACGTAGCCACTGCGATCCAAGCTTTCCGCAAACAGCGTATAGGGTCGATCACCTTTCGGGGTAACAATCACATCGTAAGTCTCCGCCACCCCGATCCGGAATTCATCCACTGTAACGGGTTTGACCGGCTGGCCGTCTGCCGAGACCACGGTCATCTCAAGGCCGGGAATGCGGAAATCAAAAAACGACATGGCCGAGCCATTAATGATTCTCAGGCGGATTTTTTCCCCGGGCTTGTAAAGCGCCGTCCAGTTGGTTGCGTTATCGCGACCATTCATCAGATAGGTATAAGTGGATCCGGTCACATCCAGCAGATCCCGGGCACTCATGCGCATTCGGTTCCACATAGAGCGTTCTTCCCAGGTTTTGGCCAGCCCCTGGCTGCGGATATCGGCCAGAGTGTCACCCAGCGTTCGCTGCTGGTAGTTGTAATACCCCTCCGCGACTGTGAGGTTGCGGAATACCTCGTAGGGATCTTCAAAGGTCCAGTCGCTCAGAATAATGACGTGCTCCCGATCTGCACCAATATCACCGTCCCCCGGGTCAATCACAAGCGGTCCAAGATGACCTAACTGTTCCTGCAGTCCCGAGTGACTGTGATACCAATAGGTCCCACTCTGCTGAACATCGTACTCGTAATGAAAGGTCTCTCCGGGCTTGATACCAGGAAAACTAACGCCGGGTACGCCGTCCATGTTCTCGGGCAGAATGATCCCGTGCCAATGGATGGACGTGTCCTCATCCAGCGCATTGGTGACGTTTAGTCGGGCTCGCTGCCCTTCTTTCAGCCTGATCAGCGGCCCGGGCATGTTACCGTTGATGGTGATCGGCCTGCCGATTTTTCCACCGATATTCAGGTTTTCCCGACGAATATGCAGATCGACTGGATTGTCGGCTTTGATGACCTCGCCATAGCTTCGACCCATTGGATAGGCCCAGGCCGGGGCGATTTTGGCCAGAGCAAGGGCTGATGCCGTTCCGATTGCTGATTTGATAAACCGTCGACGGCCTTCTGCTATTGGTTTTTCCATCGCATAACCTCGTATTTTTCGCAATAGTAACGCGGGCTACGGACCCCTCGCACTGCACGATATTCCCTCGTCAATGGTGATCCGAATCAGTGGACCCACGGGCGGTCAAAATCTGGTATTGCCCGGGCGACAAATCAGGAAGTCGCCGTAAGAAGGCCACCATGTTCCAGATTCGTTCATCGTCGTGTCCCGCCCCCCAGGCTGGCATGCCGGATGCCTTGATGCCGTGCTTGATGGTCCAGAAGCGATGCCTGGACTGGGCTTCCGGGTCGCCATGACCCGGTGCCGCCTGAGTTAGATTCGGCGGTGCCGGATAGAGGCCCAGGGCAAAATCGCTCTCGGTTTTGCCCGGCTTGAGGTGGCAACTGACACACATGTCGTTGTAGTCGGCGCCTCCCGCCAGCAGGCGCTCGGGCGTACTCAGATTCTTCGGC
>CATLZI010000149.1 GCA_950063125.1 uncultured Porticoccus sp.
GTCCGGGTGGGGAGTCGGCAGGTGTATCCCCTGAGCCTGATCACCAGTGAAGAACAGGTGCGCAGGCACCTGGTTGTGGTCGGCAATGCTGCGCATTCGTTGCACCCGGTGGCGGGGCAGGGATTCAATCTCGCCCTGCGCGATGTGGCTGTGCTGGCGGAGACGCTGGGTGAGGCAGCGGAAAACCACCAGGCCCCGGGGGAGTTAAGCGTGCTGCAAGAGTACCTTCAGCGGCAGCAACTGGACCAGCAACAGACCATTTTGTTGAGCGATTTACTTCCCCGGGTATTTGGCATGCACTCCATCCCGATGGCGTTGTTGCGCAATACCGGTTTGCTGGCACTGGATGCGGTGCCGCTGCTGCGCCATCAATTTACCCGGCTCGGTATGGGGCTGGAGACACGGGGAACACCCATGTTGGGGGCTATGTTAGGCAATACGTTGGGAAATACCACCGGTGGCTGAAAAAGAGCAGGTGATCGAAAAGTCGTTTGATATTGTCGTCGTGGGTGCTGGCATGGTCGGTGCCAGTCTGGCTGTGCTTATCGCCGGGTCCAGCTGGGGACAATCACTGCGCATCGGGGTTCTGGAAGCGCGTCCCTTTACGATGCCGGACCTTTCGAGCAGCTTTGACCCCCGGGTTGTGGCGCTGACGGAATCGTCCCGACAATTGTTCGATCAAATGGGCGTTTGGTCGTCGATCGCGGCGCAGCGTGTCTGTGCCTACCATCGTATGGAAATCTGGGAAGCCGATGGCACCGGTCATATCGAATTTGACTGTGCCGATGTGCGTCAGCCCAACCTGGGTCATATTGTTGAGAATGCACTTATTGTCGGGGCGCTGCTGCAACGATTGGAGGACATGCCCAACGTGGAGCTGTTGTGCCCTGCGGTGGTCGAGGACCTGGCCATTGCCGGCAGTGATTCTGATATGGCTGTTTTGACCCTGTCGGACGGCCGGTCCGTCAGTGCCGGGCTGGTGGCCGCAGCCGATGGTGCGAACTCCGGTATTCGCAGGTTGTGTGGTCTGAAGCTCCGGCAGTGGGATTATGGCCATCATGCGATTGTGACAACGGTAACCACAGAAAAGAGCCATGGCTATACGGCGAGGCAGCGTTTTCTGCCAGCCGGGCCACTGGCGTTTCTGCCACTGTTGAGCGACGGCGGTGACACTCGACAATGCTCCATTGTCTGGTCTCAACAAACCCCGGTGGCGGAGTCGCTGATGGCGCTCGATGACACGGGGTTTTGTCAGGCTCTCGGTCAGGCGGCAGACCATTGCCTGGGGGAAGTGGTGGCTGCCGATCGCCGTCACTGCATTCCGTTGTGGCAGCGCCATGCGGTCGATTACACGGTGCCCGGTGTCGCCCTGCTGGGAGATGCGGCTCACAGTATTCATCCCTTGGCGGGGCAGGGGGTCAATCTGGGTTTGCAGGATGCGGCTGTGCTGGCAGAGGAAGTGCAGCGGGCATTGCAGCGGGGATTGTCCCCCGGCGACCGATTGGCGCTGGCGCGCTACCAGCGCCGCCGCAAGCCACAGAACCTGGCGATGATGGCGGCCATGGAGGGTTTCAAGCGTCTGTTTGAATCTGACAGGCTGCCGTTGCGATTGCTGCGCAATGACGGCATGGCCCTGTTTAACGGCGCGGGACCATTGAAAAAGCAGTTGATCCGGCAGGCCATGGGACTTACATAGTGAGTTCGGCTGATTCGGTACTTCTGTTTGCGCCCGATCGGGTTTAGAATCGCCGACAGTTTTAGATCGTCAATATCGAGGAGATCACCATGAGCGAGACACCCGGGGACCTGAAATACGCTCCTACCCATGAATGGGCCCGTGATGAGGGCGATGGCACTGTGACAGTGGGGATTACCCAGCATGCACAGGACAGTCTGGGTGACGTGGTTTATGTGGAACTGCCCGAGATTGGTGCTGTGCTGGTGGCGGGTGATGATGCCGGGGTTGTTGAGTCGGTAAAAGCGGCCTCGGATATCTATGCTCCGGTTTCCGGTGAGGTGATTGCCATTAATGAGCTTCTTGAGAATGCCCCCGAAACGATCAACGATTCGCCCTATGACGACGGCTGGTTCTTCAAGCTCAAAATGTCTGACCCCGATGAGCTGGAAGATCTGCTCGACGCCGACAGTTATCAGGATCTGGCCAGCGATTAGTAAAGTCGATTAGCAGGATCAAGGCGGTTCAGTTTCCGCCACGCAGAGCTGCCAGGTGGCAGCTCTTTTTGTTTGTAGCTTTACCTCTTTTTGGAGTTAGCCATGTCAGTTGAATCGCCCGTCGAGCAAAGCCCGGTAGCCAGTTTGCGCCTCAAGACCGGGGCAGACCGTCGGTTGCGCGCGGGCCACCTCTGGATATACAGCAATGAGGTAAACACTGATATGACACCGCTGAAAGGCCTTTCGGCTGGGGCGGTTGTCGTTGTCGAAGATGCCAGGGGGCATTTTGGTGGCATGGCCTTGGTGAATCCGTCCACCCTGATCTGTGCCCGGCTGTATTCTCTGGAGCAGGGCTGTCAGCTCGACCGCAACCTGATTGTGCTGCGCCTCAGGCAGGCCATGAAGCTGCGTGAACAGTGTTTCGAGAAGCCCTTTTATCGGGCGATCTTTGGTGATTCCGACCTGCTGCCCGGTCTGGTTGTCGATCGGTTTGGCGATTATCTGTCGGTACAGCTGACCACGGCGGCTATGGACAGCCGGCGGGATGAGGTGATTGCGGCGCTGGATGAAGTATTTGCTCCGGCGGGCATCCTGCTGCGCAACCAGGGCTCTTTTCGCACCATGGAAGGTTTGCCGGAGTACGTGGAGGTCGTGGCCGGGGACATCCCTGAACGGGTGGAGCTGGAGGAAAACGGTGTTCGCTTTATGGCGCCGCTGCTCACCGGTCAAAAAACCGGCTGGTATTACGACCACCGGGAAAACCGCCAGCGCCTGCAGCATCTGGCAAAAGACAAGTCAGTGCTGGATGTCTACAGTTACGTGGGTGGCTGGGGCGTGCAGGCAGCCGTCGCCGGTGCCAGCTCGGTTACCTGTATCGACGTGTCGGGCGACGCCCTGGCCCTGGCGCAGGAAAACGCCGTTCTCAATGATTACCGGGGTGAGTTTACCACCCTGCAGGGCAAGGCCAATGACCTGATGAAATCCGTGCTGGACCAGGGTCGCACTTACGACCTGGTGGTGCTGGACCCGCCGGCCTTTATCAAGCGGCGCAAGGATCAGCGTCAGGGTGAAAAGGCCTATCATCAGATCAACCAGTTGGCGCTCAGGCTATTGGCCCCGGGCGGCACACTGGTTTCCGCCTCCTGTTCCATGCATTTGTCGCGGGAAGCGCTAATGGATGTCGTGAAAACGGCTGCTGCTCACCGGCATCGCCAGCTGCAGGTTTTTGCACAGGGCGGGCAGGGCCCCGATCACCCCGTGCATCCGGCAATTGCGGAAACCAGCTATCTGAAGGCGATATTTGCCCGGGATATTGCCGGTTGACCGGTGCGCTGGCTAGTCGTTCAGCAGGCGGGCGGCTTCCATCGCAAAATAGCTCAGTACCCCATCGGCACCGGCGCGCTTGAAGCACAACAGTGATTCGAGAATGATCTGCTCGCGATTCAGCCAGCCGTTCTGGAACGCCGCCACATGCATGGCGTATTCGCCACTCACCTGATACACAAAGGTGGGGGCTTTCAATTCTTCCTTCACCCGGCGCACCACGTCCAGATAGGGCATGCCCGGTTTCACCATGATCATGTCCGCGCCCTCCTGCAAATCGAGGGCGCATTCGTGCAGCGCCTCGTCGCTATTGGCCGGGTCCATCTGATAGGTTTTCTTGTCGCCACCCTTGATATTGCCCGCTGAGCCAACCGCGTCCCGGAACGGACCGTAGTAACTGGACGCATATTTGGCCGAGTAAGCCATGATGCGGGTATTCACATGATTGGCCTGTTCCAGTGCTGCCCGCACCGAACCAATGCGACCGTCCATCATGTCCGAGGGTGCCACCACATCGGCACCGGCGGCAGCGTGGGACAGGGCCTGTTTCACCAGTGTTTCAACGGTGATGTCGTTCAACACATAGCCGCTCTGGTCATCGATAATGCCGTCCTGGCCGTGCACCGTGAACGGGTCCAGTGCCACATCGGTCATCACCCCCAGTTCCGGCACCGCATCCTTGATGGCTTTTACCGCCCGCTGGGCCAGCCCGTCCGGGTTGTAGGCTTCCTCCGCCAGCAGACTCTTGGCGGACTGCGGTGTCACCGGGAACAGCGCAATGGCGGGAATGCCGAGACCGGCAATTTCCCGCGCCTGCTTCACCAGCAGATCAATGGACAGCCGCTCGATACCGGGCATCGAGCCCACCGCCTCGCGCTGGCCGGTACCCTCCAGCACAAACACCGGGTAAATCAGATCATTGGGAGTCAGCACCGACTCGCGCACCAGACGGCGAGAGAAATCGTCGGCGCGGTTGCGACGCAGGCGGGTGGCGGGAAAGGGTCCGCGAGGGTGATTAAAACTCATGATTGCTCCAAGTCTGATAGGCCTGAGGATAATAGGCAGGATGGGGCGGTTAATCAATTTGTTGGTGGCTGGGGCCACTAACAGCGGTTGCGACTACAGGACCGCAGTGAAATACTTGTGGCACTAGTGAAGACAGGTCGGTCGACTTGCTTCATGCGGGAAACAACCAAAACCAAAGGAAGGTAATGGCGATATTGCAAAAATATCCTTTCGAGTCGACAGCGTATTCGGCTTGCCAGCTTTTTTTGCGCCTCAAGCAAAAAATTGCTCTGATAATAAACTGTTAGCGTACGTCGGGGGCGCCTTTTTAATAGGCACACAATGAACATACAGAAAATGCTAGACATAGAGCTGCCTATCATTCAAGCGCCGATGGCGGGTGTACAGGATCATGCGCTTGCCGTTGCGGTTTCCAGCGCTGGTGGTCTCGGTTCGCTTCCATGTGCCATGCTCGGCGCAGAAAACTTACGCAACGAACTGGAGGCAATCAGGAGTCAAACCACAAAACCGTATAACGTCAATTTCTTTTGTCACGTGCCGCCCGAATTTGACGATGAGGTAGAAAGAAATTGGCGGCAAGCGCTTTCACCATACTTTAGTGAATACGGAATCGATGTGAACGCTATTGCCCCACAATCAGGACGCTCGCCGTTCAGCGCCGAAGCGGCAGACGTATTGGAAGAGTTCAGGCCACCTGTCGTTAGTTTTCATTTTGGATTGCCCTCGTCAGAGCTGCTGGATCGGGTGCGGGGCTGGGGAGCAAAAATCCTTTCTACTGCAACAACTGTCGACGAAGCTCTTTGGTTGGAGGCGCATGGAGTTGATGCCATCATCGCCCAGGGGCTTGAGGCGGGTGGTCATCGTGGTTTTTTTCTGTCGAGAGATATAACCACTCAGGTCGGCACCTTTGCGCTGATTCCGCAAATTGTGCAAGCAGTGAATGTGCCGGTCGTTGCTGCCGGAGGGATTGCCGATGCCAAGGGCGTAGCGGCCGCGATAGCACTCGGTGCCGCAGCTGTGCAGATAGGCACAGCGTACCTGCTGTGTTCTGAAGCCACCACAACGGCTGTGCATCGCACAGCTCTGAAAAGAGAAGC
>CATLZI010000150.1 GCA_950063125.1 uncultured Porticoccus sp.
TTTCGTGCCGGTGGAGGCCGCATTTATGCTGGCGCTGGAGCATGACCATACACTTTTTCGGGATGCCTATGACAAGGGCATTATTCTGGTGAGTCCCTCCACCCTGCTGGCAACCTTGCGAACGATCCACAATATCTGGCGTTATGAAGACCAGAACCGCAACGCCCAGCAGATTGCTGCTGAAGCGGGCAAACTGTATGACCAATTGGTGCTGGTTGTGGAGTCCCTGGACGACCTGGGTCGGCACATCGACAGGAGTCAGGAGGCCTGGCAACAAACCCGTAAACGTCTCGTCGATGGCAGGGGCAATCTGATCAAAAAATTTGAAGACATCAAAAAACTGGGTGCCCGTACCAAGCGCTCACTACCCGATAATCTGGTTGAGCAGGCCACGGAACAGGATGATGTTTCATTGCGGGCCAGCCTTCATCAGCCGGAATAATTGCCCGTTAGCGGGTTTATCGGTCGATTGCGATCCAGTATCTGGTCGCACATCTTTCAGAGGAGTATGTAATGACACTGATCACGAGTCTGGCACTGGTTATTTTAATTGGCTTGAGTGGCTATGCCTTATACCTTTACCTGCAGCTGCGCAAATTGAAAAATACACAGAACGCCAGGGAAGAGGCGCTGGCAGTAGAGCAGGAGGAGCGTAAAACCCACTACCGCAAGAGTATACATGTGATTGCCTCGGCCATTGTGGCCGACCAGGTCACGCTCACGGAAGGGGCTATTCGCATCAGTATGATGGCTGCGCAACTGGATCTGCCCGAGCACGAGCGGGAGCATTATCAGGTATTTTTTCAATTGACGGAGGCCACAGCCCACATCCCGATTCTGGATGAATGGCAGAAACTCAGTACCCGCGACAAACTGCGCTATGACCGGGAGCGGGAAGACATTGAGAAAAAGTACCGGGAGTTCGCGGTGAATGCTGCCAGCAAGGTGTTGCAGAAACCTCTTCAGCCCGAGCAAGGTGCAGAACCGTTATTCTATCCGGTTGGCCGGCATTAGCCGTCGGACGTCATTTCTTGGCGTCAGGCTGTTTTTACATGAATGTCATTTGTATAGGGGCGAAGAAGTCCTTATATTCCCCGGACTGTATTTTGGGAATGAATGCGTATTGTGTTTGTCGGTGATACCAACCTGGAGTTTCTGATTGAACTTTTGGAGGTCGTCTGGGTAATAAGTCCCCACCTGAAATCAAAATCAAAATGAAATAAGCCTGCAACAAGGGAAGACCTATACTTTTTAAAGAGATTTTTGTGCGCCAGTTATCAGAACTGTGGCGAAGCTCTTCATACCATTGAGTTTCGTTGTTTTGCCATGCTCTTTGGCTAGGTCAGATTGGAAAAGGAGTTTTAGATTATGAGTAAATTGTATGAGAAGCGTCAGTCGTCTTACAAAACGATCCAGCAGGGTAATCAGGGTCTGAAGCAGCAAAATTGGCCTGTGTGTCGAATCATCCCCCAATCCGATGCACAACCTGGCACAGTTTCACGCGCGGTCGAATCACAGCAGCAACCAAACAATGATAACCTGCAACCGGGATCAAACCACCAGCATGGCTGAGACCCTGCAGCCCCGGCAAGTTGTGCTGAGGCTCTGGCTGGTGCGGAGTAACTGGTGTTGGGCGAGTGGGCTGAATGGTCAGCCTTTTGGCAAATAGGGAATGGTCTTTGCCGCGTCAGAGTCATCAATCACATGCAAATTGCTGATGCTGCCTTTTATTCTTGATTCCCGGAATGCCCTGTACTCGGGATCATTGATAAATGCCTGTAACGCAGCCATATCCGGAAACTCAACCAGGGCAATCATGTCCGCTTTGCAGGGTTCTCCCTCAACGGTACTGATGTTGGCACTACGGGATAGGTACCTGCCGCCGTGTTTGTGGGCGATATCGTGCACGTTAGTAGCGTAATCCGCTATCCATGCTTCATCGGTCACGGTGACATCAGCGATTAAATAAACAGCCATAATTCATACTCCGATAATTGTCTGGTGTTTTGCCGGTTGTGCTTAGCTTATTTTGGCAGCCAACAGGCACACTCCGAGCCATGTGAAATAGAAAGGTATACAGAATAACAGTACGCGCCAGTTTGACTGAAAACAGTAACGAATGGAGTGTGTTATAGCGTCCTTGCGCAGTTGCCAGGTAACGGCCATTTGCAGCGCCACCAGTGAGTAGATGAATTGAACAGCGATAGCTGGAAGCTCGCCGGGCAGCATCGGTGTGAAAACCAGTAATGCCACGATAAATAAAAAACCAAACGCCAGTGTATTTCTGGCGGCTGGCACCTTATCCAGGGTGCGGAAGTTGTCCCACAAAAAATACGTCATGGCGATGGGCCCACCGAAAAATGATCCTAATCCGATCTGCAGGGGGGAGTAAACAGCCGGTTTCTTTATCACGATATCATTCACCGCATCGTCTCCGGTGGGACATGAAAAAGAAGTCCTGGCGTCATTATTACTGGAATCGGGATATGGACCATACTATTGTTTGTTTCCAGCGCGGGTCAGACGAAACAGATAAATGGCGGCAACGCCCAAAAAACCTGCGCAGAGCGTGATGAATGCGGCTGTACACCAGAAAATGAAAGGTCCGCTCTTGCCGTGTAGCACCAAATCACCCACTGTCAGAGCTGAAAAAACGGCCATTGGCGCGCTATAGGCGAGGGCCGTCAGCATGCCATCTCGCAGGTGATACAGGGCGCTGAACCCGGAAAGGAACGTATTTGTCAACAAACCGATAATACCCGCTGCCAACATCCATGGCAGTTGTATGCTAAGCATGGACAGGTAAAAGATAAAGAAGGTTGCCAGTCCGATGAGAGATGCTTTGATGGGCTGCATAAGCGTGACTAACTATCCAGAGAATGGGTTATATCGAATGGATTATAAACGGGTTGAATAGGCTTTCCCGGTAAAACAGCCGCAATAAAACACGAGATTTGCCACAAGTGCAAATCTCTTGAACAGTGGATGTGGTGATAAGAAGTACGCTCCCTAACGGATGTATCATTATTTTCCACTGGAAATCGTCCGCATGGCACCATTACCAACAATCAGTGCCCCCGGGGGGTCGTAGGCCTAGATTTTTGTCGAGAGGCCCATTAGACTCCCTATCCTCAGGCAGATTTGCCCGTTTTTTTCATTACCCAGAGGGAGTCGATATGAATTTTGTAAAGTTACTTGGTATTTCGTTATTAGTCTTGGGTCTGGCAGCATGTGGCGGTTCCGACAACGGTACGAGCGAAGAGCAAGCTGCAGCAGAAGCAGAAGCAGCGTTGTCCCCTGAAGAAAAAGCCGCAGCAGAAGCCAAGGCCAAAGAAGAAGAGTTGAAAGCAATTGAAGAAGCAAGAATTGCCAATGAAGAAGCAAGAAAGAAAGCTGCTGAAGAAGCGGTTCCGCTTCCCAAGGAAAAGATCCTGCCTGAAGGCATGGTGGAAGGCAGTGTTGAGCACTCCATCTGGTTGAACAATCAACAATAATTAAAAATAGCAGGTCTGTTCTGGCGCACAACCGGTTAATTCCGGTACCAAAACAGACCTGCTTTTTTTATCGCTTTTCTGGTGCCCCTCTTTTTCGCTACTTCAGGTAGTGTTTCTTTAATCTCAGCCGCAACCTATTACATGAGTTGTTATCACCAAGCATCGTTGTTCCAGTTTCACTGATTGAGTTCCGGCTGTTTCTCTTCCTCGGCAGGTATGCAGGGTCGACCACTTTGCTTCCTGACAGGACACCCTTTTTTGACATGTTGACGCGTTTCGATAATGGATTCGATCGCCGCTCTCGGATTGCTGTTGATATTTTTCTGGCAGTAGCTGTCCATCCATTCTGCTACCTCGCTACCCTTTTGAGTGCCCAATACCCCTTGAGGGTGTTTTCCTGCATATTTGTATTCGTTATAACCCGCCACAAAACCCTGTAACCAGTTGAGAGACGGCCCGTGTCTATTTTGCTTGCGGGCGTCTATCCATTCAGAGCAGTTTTCAGCAATTTTATCGGGTGAGGCATAGAGCAGAGGGGTGATCAAGAGCCCTAGTGCGAGCAGACAGTATTTCATTTATAGATTCCTTGGTCGGGGTCAGGTAATGCTTATGCTCTGGCGAATGTCTTGTGCCGAATCCCGAGATTCAATCAACTTTAGCTGTTAAGCGCAACAGGGTTTGTCAGCAAAGATTTTTGATTTCCGGTGATTACGCCTGCGCACTACAAACTGGTCTTCTTTAGTAACACCCCACATTCGAGATGATGGGTATAGGGAAATTGATCAAAAACCGCAAAATGTTCAATTCGATGGCTGTTGCCTATGACCTTCAGGTTTTCTCTCAGAGTTAGTGGGTTGCAGGAGATATAGAGAATGTTGTCAAACTCCATGGCCAGTTGAAGCGTCTGGCTATCCAAGCCGGCCCTTGGTGGGTCCAGAAAGAGGGTGCTGAAACTATAGCTGTGCAGGTCGATATCCTGCAACCTGCGGAATGGGCGAACACCTTCCAGCGCCTGACAGAAGTCTTCGCTGGACATTCTCACAATGGTGACATTATCAATTTCATTGCTGTGCAGATTGGTTGTTGCCGATTTCACTGAGATTTTAGAGATCTCTGTTGCCAGCACACGATTAAAATTTTGTGCCAGGACACAGGTAAAATTACCATTTCCACAGTACAGCTCCAGTAGATCACCACCACAGCTCTTGGTCTTGTCCAGTGACCAGGCCAGCATTTGCTGATTGATGACGGCATTGGGTTGAGTAAAACCGCCCTCAACCTGCTGATACTGATAATTTTTGTTATCGACCTGCAATTTTTCCAGGACAAAGTCCCGCTCAAGGGTGAGTTTCTGTTTACGGCTTCTGCCGATGACAGCAACACCGATACGTTGCTGCAGCGCCTCTGCAGCCGACTGCCACTCGCCATCCAGTTTCCTGTGATAGAGCAGTGTGATCAACGCATCGCCACTCAGCGTGGTTAAAAATTCCACTGAAAATAAACGCCTACTCAATATCGAAGACGCGTTGATCTCTGTGATCAGCGAAGTCATGAGGCGATTGATCAGTACAGAGCCAATCGGAAATTCCGTGATGATGTAGGGCGTTTTCTGACCCGGCTCATTCATGGCAAAATTTGCCCGGCCATTTTCGTGCCAGATACGAAATTCGGCGCGCATCCGAAAGTGCAGTGGCTCTGATGGATAGACTTCTATTTTTTCAGGAAGAGAAATATCCCGGAAGGTGGTACGTAGCTCCGTGAGCTTTTCGTCAAGTTGTTGCTGGTAATTATCGGGATTAACGGTTTGCACTGATTGCCTCACCATCGGGGGATTTTCAACTGGATACTAACGCTGCCCCTTGAAGAGGCCTATGCATTAAAGAGTGAGGTGTACAGTCAAACTTGCGATACCACTGGTTCGGGAAGAGAGGGTATGGCTGTTTACTTCTTGCTCGCATCTCTCAACCGGCGCTGTGCTTCCAGGTAGCGCGGCATTGGTCCGGCATCTTCATACACCTCGCTACCCTCTTCAACACGGATAACCTTGGGGCCAGGTATATAGGGCATTTCAGCCTCCAGTGTTTCCAGTGCAACACTC
>CATLZI010000151.1 GCA_950063125.1 uncultured Porticoccus sp.
CCAAACTATCTTTCTCATCCTGACGATATTCTTGTGCTCCGTGAAGGCGTGAAACTAGCCAGAAAAGTGTTTCACAGCCAGTCTTTCGTTTCTGCGTTTGGCGGCGATGATGAGCCGGATTCTTGCGTTGAGAGTGATGACCAGATTGACGCAGATATTCGTCAGCGGGCGGAAACAATCTATCACCCCGTCGGCACTTGCCGTATGGGCAGTGATGAAAAGGCGGTGGTAGATGTTCGCCTGCGGGTAAACGGTGTCCGGGGATTGCGAGTCGCGGATGCCTCGATCATGCCATTGTTAATCAGTGGTAATACGAATGCGCCGTCCATGATGATTGGTGAGCGAGCAGCACAATTCATTCTTGAGGATGTGAGTTAACGAACAGGCAGTCAAGCATCCTAAGCTAACGGTATATGGTTCGCGGTTTGTTAAACCGCTGAAAATACCGGAATTGCCGTAGGCAATATTCGGCATAATGTGTCTTAAGTCATTGAAAAATGTCGCTGAATGTCATGCCTTCTGAGCCGTGGGCCGTCAGCGAGCTGACGATATGTGTTTCGCTTTTCCGAATAAGCACGTCACGGTTGTAAGAATGACGATAATTCGGAGTTTTTAGACGCTCTCTGGTTTTCTCATGATGTGGGCCTTGGCGCTGCGATGTTCTCGCAACCATTATTCGCAGTCAAAGAGGTTATTCTCTATGATGCAGAAACGCTCCCTATTCCGTTTTGACGCCTGGTGGCTTTATACGAGTAGGGCCCCGGTTGATCAAACAACCCGATTGTGATCCTGCCCTGCATGGTGCTACCGGCAGCGGATCGCTTCGATTTTAATGTTGGCCTTACTATTATGGATTGTTTAAGGGTTTTAATAGGTAGGCTGGAACTGTAAATGCGGGAAGCGTAATAGGCGAATTGATACGATATTGTAATATTTTTTGACTTGGCAAGTCAGTGAAGAAATGAACCAGGATTGGCTCCGCTCGTCACCATGTGGGTGGCGAGCGGAGTTTAATATACATCTAATCACGCAGCCGGATTACTATAAAGGTCATGGAGTTGACCGCCTTCTGAGAACAGCTTTTCACGCCAAAGTTTTTCCAGCCCTTTTGTATCGTGTTGATCTGGATGAAAATTGGGCTGAATGAACTCCGGAAGACGAGACAGGATTTGCGACACAAAGCCGTTACGCCCGAACAGTATATTGAGTCCTTTGATATTGTCACTGATTTTGCCAAGCTGGCCGTCTTTCGCGAGCATCCAGCTCCAGGTAATGCCCAACATCGGCAACAATACCACCATGGAGGCGAGTGCTGCGGCTACCCGCTCTGTCCGGCTGTTGCCAATAAGTTCATAAACATCGTAGGCAACGGATTTATGCTCTAGTTCTTCGAGTGCATGCCACTGCCATATCTTGATCATTTCTGGGTCTGCCTGGCGTACGAAATGCTCATCGTCAAGGAGCTGTTCGGCAAGAAGTGCAGTGAAATGTTCCATAAAGGTTGTAGCGGCTAGCCGAGTGCTAGGCGGTAATTTCTCCAGTATGGCTAGGCCGATTTTGACAAACCGATCCGGCGACTGCATGTCATATCCGTATTCGGCGAGAATCTGGTTAAGCCGGTCATGTTCACGCCCATGAATGGCTTCCTGTCCCATGAAGCCTGATATAGCAGCCCGTAGTGATTCGTCCTTTACCTGGCCACGGAAATGTCTTACGGATTCCATGAAGTAACGCTCACCGGGTGGAAAAAAACCGGAAAGCATGGCAAAGAAGGTGGTTGCTGTAGCATTTCCGGCATAAAAATATTTCGGCATGGATTCCGGAAATGCGAAATTGATATGACGCGGCGGAATGCCCACCACAGCGCCGCTGAGTTTCTTAATGTTTTTTACAGTTTTAGACGAGCGCATATCGCCTCCAGTATAGAATGTAATGGTTTATTGAATAATGTCAGGCAATACCCTTATTCGATTTTTTGTTCGAGATTTGTTGTTTTTTAAACATGACTTCGAGCAATCGTTGATAGCCTGTCGGTATCAGTCTCTGGGTGGTGTCCAACATGATCGCGTCACCGCCGACCAGTATTCTTCGTTGGTTTTTGCGAACTCCCTTTAAAATGGTTTTGGCAGCAGCTTCTGGTGTGGTCATGGCAATCTTTTCGAACATGTTGGCAACATCTTCCTTGTCGCCAATGCTCATGCTGCCCATATCGCCCATGCGGCTATTGCGGGCGATATTGGTTTTTACCCCTCCTGGGTGAACGCATGTGGCGCTGACAGGATCTCCCGCGATATCAAGCTCTTCACGTAGTGACTCTGTAAATCCGCGAACGGCAAATTTTGCAGCATTGTAGGCGGACTGGGTTGGAACACTGATGATTCCAAAAACGCTGGAGATGTTGATGATATGGCCCTCACCTGCCTGCTTCAGGTGAGGAAGAAATGCCTTCGTTCCGTATACCACTCCCCAAAAATTGATATTCATCAGCCATTCAAAGTTTTCATAGCTCATGTTATCGACGGTCTCACCAAGGCCGACACCGGCGTTATTCATGATGAGGTTCACTTTTCCATGCGTCGTGACGGTGTCTTCTGCGTATTTATAGACAGCTTCCCTGTCACTAACATCAACCACATGAGTGCTGATGTTGACAGGGTAGCCCGCCAGCAATTCGATAGTGTTGTCGAGGCTTTCCCGGCTGATATCCGAAATGGCCAAATGGCATCCTTCTTTTGCCAGGGCAATTGCCGTAGCTTGCCCGATGCCTGATCCTGAGCCGGTAATAGCGGCGACTTTTCCGGAAAATGATTTCATCGTTGTGCCTCCCTGGTGAGTGTGCTGCCCAGAAGATGTTGGACTAGACTGCGTTTTGCTTTATGAAGATTTGCTCCCTCGAATTTCAGGTAACCATCGTCCATTTTCCCATAGCGAAGTGCTGGAAGATCGTGAAGATAATCGTTGAGATTTTGCCAGGGATCTTTGATGCCCTGTCGAGGAAGACGTTCATCAGCGCGCTGAATGTACCCGGAACGAAGGTTGAGGAAGTTGATATCAGACCTGCAGTCTTCTTTGTCGACAGGGGTTACCTTTTTCGTACCTGTTTTCTGCATATGCTTCAGAAGGCGACAAACAAACTCGGAGGCAATATCAGCTTTGAGGGTCCAGGAGGCGTTGGTGTAGCCAAAGACCAATGCCATGTTGGGTACGTTTTCCAGCATCAAGCCCTTGTACATGATGGAGTTTGATACATTGACACTCTTGCCGTCGACACGAAGATTTGCGCCGCCAAACATTTGTAAATCCAGGCCGGTGGCAGTGATGATAATATCTGCAGGTATCCAATCACCGGATTTCAGCTTTATTCCGGTTTTGGTGATGTTTTGAATGTGGTCGGTCACTACTGAGGCTTTGCCTTCACGAAGCACCTTGAAAAGGTCTCCCTTTGGCACAGCGCACATTCTCTCCTCCCAGGGGTTGTAATGAGGCTGGAAGTGCTTCATGTCGATGTCCGGCCCCAGTTGCTTGCGGGCAGCGGCCAGCAGTATTCTGCGTATCGCTTTGGGTTTGCGAATAGAAAGATTAAATACGGTTCTCTGCAGCAGGATATTGCGTGTGCGCGCCATACGGTAAACGACCATTTCTGGTAGCACCCGGCGCAGGTTTTTGGAGATGAGATCTTGTTCCGGTACGGAAGCGACATAGGTGGGTGAGCGCTGTAGCATGGTCACATGTTCGGCCTTGTCTGTCATTGCCGGAACCAGTGTTACTGCGGTCGCACCGCTACCGATTACTACAACTCGCTTGCCACTATAATCATAGTTTTGTGGCCAGTGTTGCGGATGAATAACATCTCCGCCAAAGCGGTTGATGCCAGGAATTTTCGGCGTGTGGCCAGCATCATAGTTATAATAGCCGGTACAGTTGAGCACAAATCCAGCTGTGAAGGTTTGCTCTTCACCGGTTTCCTCGTTGATAGCGGTCACTGTCCAGCGATTGAAATCGCTGCTCCAGTCCTCGGAGATTACTTTGAGACCGAATTGAATATGTTTACTGACTTGGTGCTGTTCAGCGGTTTCTTCAATGTACTTGCGAATAGAGGGGCCATCGGCAAGCATCTTGGTGTCAGTCCAGGGGCGGAAGTTATAGCCGAGTGTGAACATATCCGAGTCAGAACGGATTCCGGGATAGCGAAATAGATCCCAGGTGCCGCCAACGCGCTTGCGTCGCTCGAGGATGCCATAGCGTAGATCTGGGCACTTGCGGCTCAGGTGGCAAGCTGCACCAACGCCGGAAAGGCCCGCGCCAATGATCAGCACGTCGAGATGCTTATGTTTCATGGTGTAAGTCTCCGGTCAGAGGAGCGTATGTGAATAAATTTCGGGTCAAGGTGCTGAAGAAAATCCAGCACAGCACCGGTAAAGATGCTGTTGCGATCACCCGCTACCATATGACCCGCTTGATTGATCACCCGGTACTGGGCATGTGGCACCAGGGCTAACAATTCCTGGGCCCCCGCTTCGCTGAGCACATCACTGTGATGACCACGGATTAGTAATATTGGTAGCTCTAGGCTCCTCGCAGCGCGATTAAGCCGCGTACGACCGAACATGCTTTCATCTGCTTCAGGAATTACCGCATGATCAAGAAAAGCCGGATCCCAGTGCCAGTGGAGGCGGCCGTTAGCGTCCTGACGCAGATTTCTTCGCAGTCCCTGAGAATTTGCGGGAGCTTTTCGTGCTGGGTTATAGGCAGCGACAGCGTCTTGGACCTGCTCCAGCGAGTCGAATCCGTCATGGTGGCGACGCATAAACTCAATAACACGGCGAACACCGTTGCGTTCTAGCCGGGGGGCTACGTCCACCAGTACCAAGCCTTGGCAGGTCAGGGAGGGCTCCTCTCCAAGTGCGAGCATGGCGGTGAGACCGCCCATTGACGCACCGACGATATAAGGGGATGAGGGAAGAGACTGAATGATGCTGCGGAGATCTGATATCAAAGCAGTGGCGCTGTAATCCCCTTTTGGGCACCACTGGCTTTCACCATGACCTCTGGCGTCTATGGTAGTGGCGCAGTATCCCGCCCTTGCCATTACGGTTGCCGTGTGCGCCCACGCATGACGTGTCTGTCCGCCGCCATGTAGCAGTAGCACCTGCGGTGACTTTGGATCTCCGAACCGGGTTGCACTAAGAACCAACCCCTCTTTTCCGTGGAACTGTATGTTCCTGCCAGTCTGCGTGGGGCTGCTTGAAGCACTCCGGTCAAGCGTTGTGGGGCTATCGTGATGATGCATTATTAGATGCGCTTTTGTTTGGCTAAACAACCAAATATTAACGTTTCATGTATAAAAAGGGAAGTGCTGCTTGAGGAAATTATTGCTGGGTTGTCTGGCTGCCGAATTCCCTGTAGGGGCATGACGTACCATAAAAAAACCCCCATTAAAGGGGGCGTAAATGTGCATATGCACGAGGGGTGTGCGTTAAAAATCTTTTACAGGCAAAAAGGTAAAAGTAAGGTCCACGCCGAGGGGCGGTACCTCCAATTCGACACCGGCCAAACCTATGCCAAGCAGATCAATGTTGGCTG
>CATLZI010000152.1 GCA_950063125.1 uncultured Porticoccus sp.
CGCTTCACTGTCGGATGCTATACCGCCACAATTTGCCACGACTTAAAGTAGATACGAATGCGAATCACACTTGGACTGCCCCTTGTCGTCGCCACCGTCATCGTCCGACAAAAAGGCGCCGCTTAGGATGGTGTTGGTCAGCTTCGACATATGCCGGACTTCGACCTCGGCCATGGGCCCGCGTTCCTGAATGTAGCGTGGTGTGATAGTGGCGTCGTAGTTGGGTGCCAGATTCAGGTAGATGGGCTGCGCATAATCAATGCCATTCTCATCGCCGATTTCAAAACTGGGGAACAACAGACCGGTGGCTCGCCGGTCATCAATCGGGAACCGTATCCAGGGGGCATAGAGTATTGGTACATCCTGGACTTCCAGTCGCACATGCCTGGCATTGGCGATCCCGGTTTCAGGATTAATATCAAGTTTGCTGCTGACCAGACGCCAGGCTTTGCTACCCGGTTCGCAGGTGGTGTAAGTAGCGTTATCAATGTAGAAGACTTCATCGACTCGCCTGGCCTGCGTCGCCGTACCTCGCACACCGGATTCGTGGAACAGGTACCCCGCCTGCTCAATCTGCATGTCCTTGGAATCCATGTTGATCTGAGCGCTGTCGCCAGTAACCAGCAGTCCCGGTTCGCGGAACTGTACATTGCCTTCAAGGTTCACGATGCGTGTATTCTGGTCGGCTGTGGCGCTATCGCTTCGAACCTGACGGTATCCCTGAGTCAGTTGTACGTCGCCACGCAGGCGGGCAATGTTTTCCTGCTCCACTTCTGTGGATGCTGAGGCAACCCGCATGGGAGCGTCGGCCGGATCCATCTCGGCGTCTTCATAGTCTCTTTTTGGTTCTATATAGGCCCCGCAGCAACCTGTAGCCATCTTTTCGCGCTCTTCATCGGTAAGCGCTTTCTCTTCAACCCAATCCAGGTTGTTGGCCACCCTGACATCGGGACCACTGTCTTCCGGTGGGATTACCGGTTCAGGGTGTTTGGGTCTGGGGAAAGCCCTGCCGGACATCTGCCTTTCGCCGCATGCCCAACTGCCATCGGCTGCTGCTCGACATTCCCATTGGCTGTAGGAATCCTGGTTCTCAGCAGCTACTGGTACCGAAACAAGCAAGCCAAAGAGCAATAATCCCGATGTCCGGGAATACTGTGAGCGCAAGGCATGATAGAGCCTGGTACGGATATGACTCGTTTTTATGGGCATTCTGATTGTCCGTGTTCTCTCTGGGCAGGCGGTGTCTTTAATGCGACGGTACATTTTACCGATTCTGGGGCATCATGCGAGGGTTTGGTCTAGAATGGCTAACCTTTTTTCCATATGCTTTCCTCAAACATGTCTGATCACCAAAATCTTCAGCAGTGGGTAGAGCGCTCCCTGCCCCGACAATTTCTGACATCGGCTGCGCCACAGCTTTTCCCGCTGAGTGGTGATGCTGGCTTTCGGCGCTATTTTCGGGTGAATTGTGCGCCATCACTGCTCGCTGTTTCCGCGCCGCCAGAACACGAAAATAACGAAGATTTTGTTCGTATTGCAGCGTTGCTCAAGCGCGGTGGTGTCCGTACACCCCGAATTTATGCTGTCGATTACTCGCAGGGATTTCTGTTGCTTGAGGATTTCGGGGACCAGTTACTGTTGCCGCTCCTGTCCTCTGAAACAGCGGATCGGTTCTACCAGAAAGCAGAAGATACGCTTTTGGTGTTGCAGGGAGTTCCGCTCGCTGATAGTGGTTTGGCAGTTTACGACCGTCAGCGTTTGCGGGATGAGATGAGACTCTTTCCTGAGTGGTTTTTAAAGCAGCTGCTTGGGCTGGATATCACGACTGAAGACAGTCGACTCATTGAACAGACTTTTGAGCAATTAGTGACGAGTGCGCTCTCCCAACCGGAAGTGATCGTCCACCGGGATTTCCACTCCCGTAACCTGATGTTGCTCGCTGATGGTGATATCGGGGTCATCGATTTTCAGGACGCCGTCAGAGGCCCGCTGACATATGATTTGGTTTCACTGCTCAGGGACTGTTATATTCGGTGGCCCGCTGAGTATGTTTCGCGGCGGGCGCTCAACTATTACCGGCGGGTTGTAGCGACAGGTGTCGCTGATACGGTGCCGGACAGCCAGTTTCTGCGCTGGTTTGACCTGATGGGGTTACAGCGGCACATCAAAGTGCTGGGTATTTTTGCCAGGCTCTGGTTGCGTGATGGAAAGCCGGGCTATCTGACGGATCTGCCACTTGTTCTCCATTACACCCTTGAGCAATTGACGCCGTATCCTGAATTGCATGACTTCAAGTCCTGGTTTGAAAGACGTGTGATGCCTCTGGTGCAAATACAGCCTTGGTATCAGAAGAAATAGGCCGTGCCGTTGATGGCAAGTAAGGATAGATCATATGAAAGCAATGATTCTCGCGGCGGGGTATGGTGAAAGGCTTCGTCCCCTCACGGATGAAACACCCAAGCCTTTGCTGCATATCGGTAATAAGCCCCTGATTCAATACCATGTGGAACGATTGGTTGAGGCGGGTGTGCGCGAAATAGTGATCAACACCTCCTGGCTGGGTGAGCAAATAGAGTCTTTTCTCGGCGATGGCTCGCGTTTTGGTGTGAGTATTGCTTGGTCCCGCGAGATGGAACCCCTGGAAACCGGCGGCGGTATTCGCCGGGCTCTGCCGCTTCTCGGTAATCAGCCTTTCATTGTGATTAATGGCGACGTGTGGACCGATTATCCCCTTCAGTCGCTGGTCGAGCAAAGCTGGTCCGAGGATATGGACGCGCACTTGGTACTGGTGTCCAACCCTCTGCATCACGCCGGCGGCGATTTTTCCCTGAATGCGGATCATCGTGTTGGTTATCCCCTGGCGGGGGATCAAACCTTTACCTTCAGTGGTATCAGTGTCATGAGGCCGGAGACGTTTGCCATGTTTTCTTCCGCCAGTGAACGCTTTCCACTGAGAGATGTTCTCGCCGCAGGCATCCGCGGCGGTTATGTAACGGGGGAGGTTTTTTGTGGTACCTGGTGGGATGTGGGGACGCTTGAAAGATTGCAGGCACTGAATCTGTTGGTTTCAGGCCGGGAGGTCAGCCCGGGAAAAAAGTCGCAACTTAAATTGCGCTAGTGGCCAGTGTCAGAGCCATGAAGAATTTGACATTCTGGCGAGCTACATTGCTATTTGGTTTGATCGCGGTGTTGCTGCTGGCTCTATTGCCCACCGGCGACCAGATGGTGTTTTCCGGGCAGGATAAACTGCTGCATGGCATCACTTTTGCGGTCCTGTTTCTGTTGTCAAGGCAGAGTCTGCCAGCGGGTGCTTCTCTCTGGCTGATTTACCCGGGGCTGATGGGTTACGGGATTCTGATGGAGGTGCTGCAGGGGCTCACTGGTTATCGCTACATGGAAGGAATGGACTTGTTGGCCGATTTGCTGGGCCTGATGGTGGGGCATCTGGTTGTTCTGTCAATCCGGAAAGCTCAACGCAAGCTTCAGGTTTCCCGACTGTAATGTGGTGGTGCCACAGAACATCAACAGCAGTGTTGTCAGATCATCCCAGGGGTCTGCAATACGTATTCCTTTGATAGCTCGGTCGATGCCCGCGGCCAATCGAAGCATCTGTTTTAACCGGGTCAGTTTCAGCCTCCTCAGGGTTTGCTTGAATAACGGTTTACGTTTTTCCCAAACCCCCAGGTCTTTTAAAACCCAATCGAGGTGATCCCCGTTTTCCAGCGCTTCGCCGGCTCTGATCAGCGTGCGCAACTCCCGGGTCAGTGCCCAAAGAATAATGGCGGGTTCGGCGCCCTCGTCGCGAAGGCCCCTGAGGGTGCGACAGGCAGCCTGGGGATCGCCCTCCAGAATCTTGTCCGCGAGTGTGAAGACATTGAAGCGGGCGCTGTCGGCAACCACTGTTGACATGGTTTGACCATCTACTTCGCCGTCGGGTAACAGCAACTTGAGCTTTTCAATTTCCTGAACCGCCGCCAGCAGGTTGCCCTCTACCCGATCGGCAAGAATTTCAACGGCCTGGCGATCTGCTCTGATGCCGGCTTGCTGAAGGCGTTTTCCGATCCAGCCGGGAAGCTGATCAGGGGGTACGGGCCACGTCTGTATCAGGGCGCCGTGGGCCTCAATGGCCTTAACCCATTTGCTGCGCACGGTGGCAGCTTCCAGTTTCGGTGTGATGATCAGCAACAGCGTGTCGTCAGTGGGTTTGCCAGCGCATTCCTGAAGCACCTTTGAACCCTTGTCCCCCGGTTTGCCGTTGGCAATCCGAATCTCGATAATTTTCTTATCAGCGAACAATGACAGGCTGTTGGCTTCGGTCAGTACGGTATTCCAGTCGAAACTGCTTTCGGCATGGAGAATTTCGCGTTCAGTGTAGCCCTGCAGGAAGGCAGCAGCCCGGATAGCATCTGCTGCCTCCTGGACCAGCAGTGTCTCATCTCCGCTGACCAGATAAAGAGGGGCCAGATTGCCTTGAGAGAGGTGAGAACCGAGTTGCTCAGCCTTCAGTCGCATCGGGACCCGGTACGGTCGTCGAGCGGTTGGCAACAGCATCGAGACGGCTGATGATCTGGCGGATCAGGTCACTCCGCATTTCACGCCGCAGCAGGTTGGCTTCGTCTTCTTTCGACTGAACATCATTTTCATCGAAATCAAAGAACCTTTCTGTGCTGAGGGTGGTGCGCTGCAATAGCGGCTGTCCGTTGGCCGCCAATATCATGATCGTCACTTCTTCGGTGAGCTGGTATTCAGAGACCCGCACGGTGACGCTGACGGTGGCGGTCTTGCGGGAGTATTTCTGGTCGAGAATCACAATGTTGTATTGCGCGTCAGTGGCATTCTTCACCACGGTAATATCGTTGGCCTGCAGTGATCTCGAAAGGGCCTCATAAAAGTCGTTAAACCGGCCCTGACTGCTGATATGTACACTGGATACATTGTCAACTGATGCCGTGCCCCGCAAACGCCACCCACAGCCAGCGGTGAGGGTGGTCACCAGCAAACCGGTTATGACCAGACAAAAAAATCGTTTCATGGTTATGCCTTAGGTTGTCACTTTTTCAGCGTGCAATTGCGGGTCGTCAGTTGGCAACGATATTGACCAGTTTGCCGGGCACCACGATTACTTTACGGATGGTTTGGCCTGCCGTAAAGCGAAGAACATTTTCATGGGCCAGCGCACTGTCCTCGATGCTCTGCCGGTCTGCGTCGACGGCCACATCGATCTGTGCACGAAGCTTGCCGTTGACCTGAACCACCATTTGAAGAGTGCTTTTCGTCAGTGCAACCTGGTCGGGAACCGGCCACGGTGTGTCCAGCAGGCTGCCAGTGTGACCGAGCGCCTGCCAGAGTGCGTGGCAGATGTGGGGTACAATCGGTGCCAGTACCTGTACGGTAATGGTCAATGCCTCCCGCTCTACAGCAATGCCATTAACTGAGCTGCGATCGGCAGACCTGGCCAGCTCATTGAGCAGCTCCATCACGGCGGCAATAGCAGTATTGAAGGTCTGGCGGCGGCCGAAGTC
>CATLZI010000153.1 GCA_950063125.1 uncultured Porticoccus sp.
AACCCTCACGCTGGAGGTGCCGACCGTCGACGCCCAGGGTCATCTGCACGCTAAAACCAAAACCCTCAATGTAAAGATTCCTGCCGGTGTGGTTTCCGGGCAGCATATTCGCCTGGCCGGCCAGGGTGCCCCCGGTTACGGGGAGGGGGCGGCCGGTGATCTGTTCCTGGAAATCGAGTTGGTGCCGCACCCACTGTTTGCCGTTGACGGCCGGGATATTTTACTGACCTTGCCGGTTGCCCCCTGGGAGGCCGCACTGGGTGCCAAGGTGGAGGTGCCGACCGTGACGGGAGCAGTCAGGCTGACCATTCCTAAAGACTCGGTCAGCGGTAAAAAGCTCCGGCTCAAGGGGCGAGGGTTGGGCCGAAACCCGGCCGGAGACCTGATCGTCAATGTACAGATAACATTGCCATCCCGGCATTCGTCCAAAGCTGAAACGCTGTACCGGGAATTGGCCGAAGAGGAAGCTTCATTCAATCCGAGGAAATCGCTGGAGAAATGGTTATGAGTGCTGACATTACCACCATCGTTATCGAGGAACATCAACTGTCTGAGACGGAGGCCTGGCTGAGTCTGAACGAGCTCTGTGAGCGCTGCGGTTTGGAGCCGCCACTGTTGATTGAACTGGTGGATATCGGGCTGATAACACCCTCGGTCGTGGCATCGGACCAGTGGCGGTTTCAAACAACGGCGGTGCCGGCGCTGCATCAGGCCCTGCGCCTGAGACGTGAGCTTGAGCTCGACTGGCAAGGCGTTGCGGTTGCCATGGACTTAATGGCCCAGCTGCGGGAACTGCGCCAACAGGTGGACTCCCTGCAGCGGCAACTGGGCGTCCGACAGGCTCCCAGAGATTCATAGGTTCCCGGAGCCGAGTATGCCTGGCATTGTTTATCTTGCTGACGGGAGACCTGTTGCGCTGCCTGGGGTTTTATTGTGAGAAGTGCTGATATGAAGAGATCCGGATTGAAACCTAGCGGCTATTGTCAGCGCGTTTCAGGAGGTCGCTGTCGGTTTCACTCACTGCGTTATAGCCGGCGGCCGGAAAAACATGCGCCTCGCACCCTACCTGATGGCCAATGGCCGCTGATGTGATCAGTCGACATTTCGGTATCCAGCATATTACCTTGCAGTATGAGTCGTCCGCCTTTGCCGAACACTGTCCGGGGAATAGGGAGCGGGATGAGCGCCACCAACCAAAAGGAGTATAAATGAGCACAAAAGTATTCGACGTTGTGATCATTGGCGGCGGTCAAGCGGCGCTCGCCGTTGGCTACTTTCTGAAAAGAGCTAAACTGGATTTCATTATTCTCGACAACCAAGGCAAGCCCGGAGGTGCCTGGCAACATACCTGGGATTCATTGCGCCTTTTCTCACCGGCAGCCTACAGTTCACTACCGGGCATCATGATGCAGCAAGACGACGACACGGAAGGTTATCCCCATCGTGACAACGTGCTGGCTTATCTGGCCAGGTATGAACAGCACTACGCACTACCGGTGTATCGCCCCCACCAGGTCAGCAGCGTAACCCGAGACGAGGACAATAACTGCTTGCGGGTGTCCGATGGCAAGTACCAGTGGCGTGCACGCACCGTGGCCAGCGCCACCGGCACCTGGAGTCACCCTTTTATTCCCGACTATCCCGGGCAAGAAAAATACCGGGGCAAACAGCTTCACTCCGCACATTATCGAACGCCCGATGACTTCCGGGACCAGCGTGTACTGGTGGTCGGCGGCGGCAATTCCGGCGCACAGATTTTTGCCGAAGTGGCAGAGGTGGCGGACGCCACCTGGGTAACCCAGTCAGAGCCGGTATTTCTACCCGATGACGTGGATGGTCGTGTTCTGTTTGAGCGTGCCACAGCTCGGCTCAGGGGAGATGCGGAAGGCGCCGCCGTGGGTGGCATCGGTGACATTGTCATGGTGCCTCCCGTGAAGGCGGCCCGGGACAGGGGCATTCTGCACAGCCAAAGGCCGTTTGCCACTTTCACCGAATCGGGCGTTAAATGGCCTGATGGCTCGGCAGAGTCAATTGATGCCGTCATCTGGTGCACAGGCTTTCGGCCAGCGCTCGATCACCTTGAACCGCTGGGTGTCATTGAAGAAAACGGGCAGGTTCAGGTGACAGCAGGCCAGGCGGACAAAGAACCCCGGTTGTGGCTGTTTGGCTATGGTGACTGGGCAAGCCCCGGCTCCGCTACGCTGATTGGTGCGGCCCGCAGCGCCAAGGAAATTACACCAAAGCTGGTTCGGTATCTGGAGGATTTGGCCGGGTGATTGCCCCAGACAATCCTGTATGGTTGTCGCCCACCGGTAGGATGAGCGAGCTCCTCATATCACCAGATCCGCAGCGCGGAAAATGGCGCGGGCCTTGTTCATGGTTTCCTTCCACTCCAGCTCCGGCACCGAGTCCGCCACGATGCCGGCACCGGCCTGCACATACAGCTTGCCGTCCTTGATCACCGCCGTGCGAATGGCAATGGCAGTATCCATATTGCCGTTCCAGCCGATATAACCCACCGCGCCGCCATACACACCGCGCTTGACCGGTTCCAGTTCGTCGATGATTTCCATGGCGCGAATTTTCGGTGCACCGCTCAGGGTTCCCGCAGGTAGCGTAGCCCGAAGCACATCAATAGCCGTGGTACCCGGAATGACCTGTGCGGTGACATTGGAGATGATGTGCATGACATGGGAGTAACGCTCCACCGACATTTTTTCGGTCAGTTTGACCGTGCCCGTCTGCGCCACACGACCCACATCATTGCGGCCCAGATCGATCAGCATCAGGTGCTCGGCAATTTCCTTGGGGTCAGCGAGCATGTCCGCTTCCAACGCACGGTCTTCCTCCGGGGTGTGGCCGCGGCGCCGGGTCCCGGCAATCGGTCTCACGGTCACCTCGCCATCCTCGAGTCGCGCCAGAATTTCCGGCGATGAACCGGCAATCTGGAAGTCATCCATATCCAGATAATAGAGATAGGGCGAGGGATTCAGGCAGCGCAATGCGCGGTACAGATTGAGTGGTTCCGCCTCAAAATCCATGGAGAGACGCTGGGAAGGAACCACCTGCATCACATCACCGGCCAGCACATAGTCCTTGATTTTGTTGACCGCCTGTTTGAAGTTCTGCTCGCCAAAACTCGATACAAATGCCGATTCCTGCAGACCGCTGCCCTGCATTTTAAGAGGGGGTAAATCCGGCAGAGGGTTTGCCAGTTTGGCCTCGAGCTCATCCAGACGGGTCTGGGCGAGATTCCAGGCGTTCGGCTCCGAGGCGTCTTCATGCACCACCAGGATCAACTTCCCCAGCAGGTTGTCGAAGATCACCACTTCGTCGGACACCATCAGCAAGATATCCGGCGTGCCCAGCGCATCCGGTGGTACGGATTTCTTCAGCCTTGGCTCTATATAACGAACGGTGTCATAGCCGAAATAGCCCACCAGCCCGCCGGTAAAACGGGGCAGTTGCGGCAGTTCGGGCATCCGGTAACTACTCTGGAATTCCTCGATTTCCCGAAGGGGGTCATCCGTGTTTCGCGAGACCAGCTGCTCACCATCGCGCTCGATGGTCAGTTGATCGCCGTAAACTTTAAGAATGGTAGTGGCTGGCATGCCGATCAGCGAATAGCGCCCCCATTTCTCGCCGCCCTGAACGGATTCAAACAGGTAGGAGGAGGGGCCTCTGGCCAGTTTGAGGTAACAGGACAGGGGGGTTTCGAGGTCGGCCAGCACCTCGCGAATTACTGGTATCCGGTTGTAATTCTGCTCGGCCAGCGCGGCAAATTCTGTCGGGGTCATGGTCATTCCCTTGCGTCATTGGACGCAGATATATCAGACAATAGGGCATAGGATGCTGCCTTTCAGGCAGCGGGGTTCAGCAACTGCGCCATCGCCAGCTGAGGTGAGCAGAATTACAGGATTGGCCTTTACCGGATGTCACGGGTCCCTCCAACAGTCAGAGGACGCATTCTAATGGATTCACCAGAACCTGCAAAGTCATCAAAGCCGTCGGCGTTTCAGCGCAATGCAGACCGCATGGCGGCGATGGCTGCAGCGTAATCCCCTGCACCGTAGATAGCCGAACCGGCGACAAAGGTATCGGCACCGGCGTCGGCAACCGCCCGGATATTCTCGACCGTCACACCACCGTCAACTTCCAGCCGGATATCGCGACCACTGGCTTCAATCAGCGCGCGCGCCTCACGCAATTTACCCAGTGTCGCAGGAATGAATTTCTGGCCACCAAAGCCCGGATTGACCGACATCAGCAACAGCATATCCACCTTGTCGAGCACATACTTCACCGGCTCCAGACTGGTAGCCGGGTTCAGCACCAGTCCAGCCTTACAACCGGCGTCGTGAATCAACTGCAGCGAGCGGTCCACATGTTTTGACGCCTCTGGATGAAAGGTGATCCAACTGGCGCCGGCCTCGGCGAAGTCACCGATCAGTTGATCCACCGGTTCCACCATCAGGTGCACATCGATCGGGGCACGGATACCGTAGCGGCGCAACGCCTTGCAAACCATGGGGCCAATAGTCAGATTCGGCACATAATGGTTGTCCATCACGTCAAAATGGACAACATCGGCACCCGCTTCGAGAACCGCGTCTACCTCCTCCCCCAGTCGGGCAAAATCTGCCGAGAGGATGGATGGCGCTATCAGATAATCTGTCATGGCAAGGCCTGTGTACTGATCAATGGCGAGTTACTATTCAATCGCGAGTTACTATGCCGCAGAACAGCAGGCGTCGCAATCCGATACACAGGATTCTGTCGCGGCAAGAGCGGGCTATTTCTCCTTCGGCGGCTCGGGCACTTCGCAGCCCTTGACGCAGCAGCGACCGGGCTGTCTCGAGACGCGTTTCCCCTCATCGAGTACGCCGCGATCCAGCAGCCGCTCCACCAGGTCCTGCTTTTCATAGACGGGATAGTTGCGCCAGATTTCGCGTTTCATGGCCTCCGGCGAACCGCCGCCATGCAGCGAGATGACCGAGTACCAGCCGCCCTGATGGGAGGCCGTCAGGTCCTCGATAAACCGGGCCACTTCGAGACGCTGTGCGGCGGGAATATCCGGTCGCCCACCGAGGACGGCGGCCAGCGATGCGGCAGTTTCGGGGTTGTGATCCTCATCGGGGCCGGGCAGGGAGACAATCAAGCCACCGGACACATAGTGCGCCAGCTTGTGCATGTCATAGATCTTGGTGGCGAGCAGCAGCTTGCCGATATTGGAAAAGACCGGGTCCGGCATCGCCACCCCTGCGGGATCCTGCACGCAGTAAACCGAAGCGGCCACGCCGCAGGCAAAAAAACTTTCCGTGATGGTGATCAGCTCCACCATGGCGTCGCGAATCTCCGGGAAGTGTTCCAAAACAGCCAGGTTTAGGGACACGCAGGCGCGGATCTTGTACTGGTCCAAGACCTCCAGCATGCGCCAGAAGCCCACCCGGTTGCCGTAGTCGCGGTACCCATACTGCTGAACGTCTGGATAGGGTGCGCGTGGCCACGCGTCTCGCA
>CATLZI010000154.1 GCA_950063125.1 uncultured Porticoccus sp.
TTTGTCCGGTGTGGCGATGGCATCACAGGCCTCTCGGGCAATCCTGGCACCCGCTTCGTTCAGCTCCCGGGCCAGCGACTCCATACCGTAGTCCGTCATGGATAGGGTTGTGGAATTAAAAGTGTTGGTCTCGATAATATCCGCACCGGCTTCGAGATAGGCCTCGTGAAGCGCACGAATCACTCCGGGTTGTGTCAGTGAGAGCAGGTCATTGTTGCCGGCTACATCCTGTGACCAGTCAGCGAAACGTTCACCCCGGTAATCGGACTCGGTAAAACGATGAGACTGGATCATGGTGCCCATGCCGCCATCCAGAATAAGAATGCGTTGTGTTGCTGCCCGGTGAAGAGCGTCGATGCGAGTTTGCCGATTATTCAAGGTGTGTTTCTCTGTAACTGGGGGTAAACAAGGGGCTGCATTCTAGCAGATTTATCCGTTGGTTCTCAGCTTGCCGACACCTGGTTCCGCCGGTGGGCTGTAAGCTGGGTAAAAAATACGGTGTTTGATTGTCGCGTTCAAACAAGGCTGCTAGAATACATGACTAAATTAGTCAGGTATATCTATCAGGTCATTCTTATGCTGAGTATCACTATCACCGAATCCGCTGAACAGTATCTGGCGGGGCTGTTGGCCAAACAGGATTGCGAAGGCATCGGTATTCGTATGTTTGTCACCGATCCGGGCACACCGAAGGCAGAAACCTGTATAGCCTATTGTCGTCCAGGTGAAGAGCAGGAGAAGGATGAGGTGATGGAACTGGACAGTTTCAGGGCGTACTTTGACCACCGTAGTCTGCCGTTTCTTGAAGACGCGAAGGTGGATTATGCCGATGAGAAGTTTGGTGGGCAGTTGACCATCAGAGCCCCTAATTCGCGTATGCCCAGGGTCAGCGACGACAGCCCACTAGAAGACCGAATTAACTACCTGCTTTACAATGAAATCAATCCCGGGCTGGCAGCCCATGGTGGCGTCATCAGCCTTGAAGAAATTGTAGATAATGTGGCCGTACTGCGTTTCGGTGGGGGCTGCCAGGGCTGTGGTATGGCCGATGTGACCCTCAAGGAGGGTGTAGAGAAGACGATGCTTGAAAAAATACCTGAGCTTAAGGGCATCAGGGATGTCACGGACCACTCTGATCGGAGCCAGGCTTATATCTAGAGCCGCACCTCAAGCACTTTTTATATATACTGATACTGCGAACTTGAAATAATAATCCAGCTGACTTTCAGTAAGTGGGTCAGTAAGGAGCAATGGATGCCCAGGCTGCCAGAGTTTGATCGGGAAGAGGTCCTCGATAATGCGCTGTCTCTGTTTTGGTCGGATGGATATGAGGCCAGTTCCATCAGTAAACTTCTTAGTGTGATGAATCTCAATAGAGGTAGTCTCTACAGCGCCTTCGGTAGTAAGGCTGAATTATTCAGTACAGTGCTTGATCACTATATGGCCTATCTTCAGTGCCATTTATTCAGCTGCACACTGGTCAGTATCAAAGATCCCTGTGAGGCTATCACCTCTTTTTTTGACAAGGCATTTTTTGAACCTGAACAGAACCAGTTAGCCAATGGCTGTCTGTTTTTCAACGCGATCTCCGAGCTAAGCAATAATAAACCTGAGCTGGCCGGGAAAGCCCGGGAATCAATCCACTGGATTCGTCAATTATTTTATACCCGGTTATTGGAGGCGAAGCAGTTGGGGAAGATCGGTTCCGGGCAGGATATTGGAGGATTGGCCGATTACCTGATTGCCCTTGTGGCTGGTTTGCGGACTCTGTGTAAATCCGGTGCCAATACGGATGTATTAAGGCGTGTCATTGATGCCGGTCTGAGTACGGTTTTTACTAAGTAGACAATTTAAAATCATTAAAAAACAGGCTATTAAGCCTGTTTTTTAATGCTGAGTAGAGAAATTACTTTGCTTGTCGGTCCGGTAAAACCGCCTTGAGCTTGTTGTGCATACCACGCAATGCTTCCTCTGTAGTGTCCCAGTCTATACAGGCATCGGTAATTGATACTCCGTATTCGAGATCATTCAGGTCGGCAGGTATTTTCTGGTTGCCTGATTTCAGGTTGCTCTCGATCATCAGACCGATAATCGATTGATTCCCCTCCAGGATCTGATTGGTTACATTCTCCATGACCAGCGTCTGCAGGTCATGATTTTTGTTGGAGTTAGCGTGACTGCAATCCACCATGATATTTGGGGTAATACCTGACTTCCTGAGTTCCTGCTCTGCAAGGTTGACACTGACGGAATCATAATTCGGCTTCCCGTCACCTCCCCGCAGTACCACATGGGCGTAGGGATTACCTGCGGTGGTAACAATGGCCACTCTGCCTTCGGCGTTGATACCGAGAAAGCGGTGGGGGCTGGCAACGGATTTTAGTGCATTGATGGCGACATTCAGGCTACCGTCAGTGCCGTTTTTGAAACCAACGGCGCACGACAGCCCGGAAGCCATCTCCCGGTGGGTTTGAGATTCAGTCGTTCTTGCGCCGATGGCAGACCAGGAGATCAGGTCCTGAATGTATTGTGGAGAAATAGGGTCGAGCGCTTCGGTCGCAGTAGGTAAACCCAGCTCAGCAATATCCAGTAAAAGCCTGCGCCCTACATGCAGCCCCTCGGATATCTTGAAGGAGTCATTCAGGTAGGGATCGTTGATAAGCCCTTTCCAGCCAGTGGTGGTGCGGGGTTTTTCAAAATACACACGCATGACAATAAACAGTGAATCACTGACCTCATCGGCCAGTTTCTTCAGTCGTGCCGCATAATCCAGCGCAGCTTTGGTGTCATGAATGGAGCAGGGCCCGACGACCACCAGGATTCGGTGATCCTGGTGGTTCAGGATATTCTGAATGACTTGGCGGCCCTCGGTCATCGTTTTACGGGCGGCATCGGACAGGGGCAATTCCTGTTTTAAATCTCTTGGCGTGACCAGCACATCCTGAGAGAGAATATTAATGTTATCAACGGCGTTGGTCATTGGCTTCTCGAATCGATAAGGGTTCAGTCAGCGAGCTATTCTACATGAAACTCCGGGTGCTTTGGCACTCTACAGGCCTTGTGGAGGTGAAGATGGTGTCTCCGGGAGCGGCAAGTCACTGAAAAATAATCAGGGAATGGTCTCTATTGCCTGCAGTAAAGGAAAATACAGCGCTTTCTGGATGGGTATGGTCGAGGGTTCCTCGAACAGTCGGGCGTAGCGTTGAAGTTGCTCCTGATATTGTGCTACTTGCTGTTTGAGAAACTGCTGGTCGGATTGACCGACTGACGGAGCGGCGGTTTTGTAATCGATTATCCAGCGGATACCCCTGTCGACAAAACTACGGTCGATGACAGCGGTTTTCGGCTCACCGTTCGGTGCCATGTAGCCAATAGCCAGTTCGGTGGCGCTATCCGGATGCCGATTGTCCAGAATCCACCTGGCTGTGGGATCGGTGAGGCAGTTTTCTACAGCCTGTGCCAATACCGCCAGTGGCGCTGTCGTGTCATGCAGTCCGAGCTGTCGTAACTGAATTTTCCAAAAAGGCATGCGTTGCTGGATGGTCGCTGTGGACCATTGGTCAACACCTTCAATAACTATCTGCTGCAGAATACGGTGTAAAACAGTACCGGTATGGCGAGCTTCCGGAGCCGTGTTGCCACTGCCCACCTCATTGGGCGCTACAGCTTCCTCCACCACGGTTGGCGAAGTCTGTGCAACTCCGGTTGTTGGCGGTGTTCCCCAGTCAACCGGTAGGCGGCGCAGAGAGCTGAGCGCCGTTTCATGGGCGCGTACAGGTTTGTTTTCCTCGGGTGGGTAGTCGTGCCACTGAATCCACGTGGATCTGGTTTCAAAGTCGGTTTTCAGCGCTGGCCAAAGGCTATCCAGCAGGCTGCCGGCTGCTGGATTGTCACCAGACATGGTGCAGAGCAGGTGTAGATGACCAATGGCGCGTGTGGTCGCAACATAAAGGATCCGTGCGGTTTCGAGTTTGATTTTCAGTTTTCGCTCGCGGTTCAGGAACTGATAAAGCGGATCATTCTGTTGGTCTGCCCGGAACAGTGGGCTGATGAGCAGTTGATTCTCCCCGTTGCTACTGGTGCGTTCCTGCCACAGTAGCAATTGCCTGTCTTCTCCCCGGGGTTTGCGGTTCAGGCCGGGTAGGATGACGGTATCAAACTCCAGTCCCTTGGCTTTGTGAATGGTCATCACATGGAGGGTACTGTCCGATCCGACATCGGCTTTGGCGTAGAGCGATTTAACTGCTTTTTCAAAGGTGGGCCAATGCTCGATACTTCCCGCAGACTCGTGTTTTTCCAGCAAGTCCAGATACTGGTCACAGTGTTGCTGATCTGTGATGGAGTTCAGTGCAACCGCGCCCCCTAGTGCGCGCCAGGTTCCCTCAATCCAGCAACGCAGGGGCAGCCGCTGGCGTTGTTGCCAGGCAGTCGTCAGTGTTTCCCCCACCCGTTGGAGGGTTTGTCGGCCGTCTGACGATAATCCCGGTATTGCTGTTATGCTCGACAGTTGCGCCAGCAATAGCGGAAAACGCTCCCGAGCTGTTTCAGGATAGTCCTCAACGGGTTCCGCCACGCTGATCGCCAGGAGATCTGCCATGTCCAGCCCGCACCAGGGTGCCCTGAGCACAGCCAGCCAGGCAATCCGGTCAGCAGGTGACAGGAGTGCGCGGGTCAGGGACATCAGGTCGACCACGGGCATGCGGTTGCCGAGTGGATCAATATCGGTTGCCTGCCAGTGGTGTCCTGCCTCACGGAGTGCCGCGAGAATGTCGGGCAGCTGGGTCCGGGTGCGGACCAGTATGGCGATCGAACCCTGTGGATTACGTTTTTTGGCGGCATTGACCAGTGCCACTACCCGCGATGCTTCAGCGCTGTTGTCAGGCGCATTGATGAAGGCATCCAGAGTGACCGGCTGCTCCGGTAGAGCACCATGAAAAGCAGTGGCGGGGCTGTAACTGACGGCGCCGCGACCTATCTCGTCACGTGCCGGAAAAATATGGGGAAAGGCGTCGTTCACCCAGTGGATGAGATTTTCCTGGGAGCGAAAGTTGACCTGTAAATCCAGTGCTTCGAGTTGCAGTTGGCCGATGGGCAGTGTTCGAGCCTCCAGGAACAAACCCACATTGGCGTTGCGGAAACTGTACAGCGATTGCATGGCATCGCCGACGATAAACAGCGTGCGGCCATCATCCTGCTCCCAGCCTGCGATAAGGCGGCGCAAAATATCAAACTGTACCGATGAGGTATCCTGAAATTCATCGGTGAGAATATGTTTGATCTGATAGTCCAGCCGCAGTGCCAGATCGGTTGGTTCATCTTCGGGACCCAATGCGCGGAGGGCGGCCAGGGTGATTTCGGTAAAATCGCACACCCGGTGCTGCTGGAAATGCAGGCTCAGCGCCGCCGCCAGGGTGGGGAGTAAATAGGTCAGTGCATTGAGTGCCAGCCACTGATTTTCTTCATAGTGGGGCGCGGGCAGTGCTCGAATATCTTCCAACAGGTC
>CATLZI010000155.1 GCA_950063125.1 uncultured Porticoccus sp.
CGCGACGATCATGCCGTCGACCCGGAGCGAGCGGGCAATGTGCACAACAAAACGCAAGTGCGAGAGTACCAGCCGACGGGCAGCGTCTAGGTCTTCACGATAATAGAGATCTTCGGCGAGGGAGCGCTCCTGTTCCACAGACAAGACGGCAATGGAGTTAACACCCTGCATGTACCCAGCGAGATTGGCACCCGGTGCCATCCATTCATAAGCCTGTAACGCTTTCTTCATATCGACCTCTAAAAACTAAGGAGCGGTAGTTTAGCAACTTGTGGTTAGATTTTCATAGTGTAAAAAAGTTGCATTTGCCAGTTTGATCTGTCGCAAGGCTACCCTGGCTCGATACTGGAGAGATGTCTGGCTACCGCCAGCCACGCCCCCACAAGACCCAGCAGAGCACCCGCCACCATGAGATAGAGCAGACCGGCCAAACCCAGCCCCTCCAGCTCAAAGACACTTTGATAGAGGGCGGCCAGCCTCGACACCAGCCCGGAAAGGGAAAATAACGCCAAAGCCACCAGCACCCAGGCCAGCGCGCCACCAATCAGGCCATACCATACACCGGTGTAAAGAAAGGGCCGGCGGACATAGTTGTCGGTTCCACCCACCAGTTTGACCACGACAATTTCATCCCGGCGATTTTCAATCGCCAGACGGATCGTGTTACCCACGATCAACAGCACACCCATTGAAAGAGCCAGGGCCAGAGCGAGCGCCAATCGTTCCCCAACAGACAATATTGCCTGCAGGCGTTCCATCCACTTCATATCCAGCCGCACTTCATCCACCCCCGGCAGGGCCATGATTCTTGCCACCAGCGCTTCGCTGGCCACCAGATCCCCCTGAAACCGGTTATCCGGCTGGACCAGCAACACAGCGGGCAGCGGATTCTCCTCCAACATCTCCAGCACATCGCCAAAACCGGACAACTCGCGAAACTCTGTCAGGGCCTGTGCTCGGGAGATGTAACGGACTGAGCGAATATCGGCGTCCTCCGACAGGTTCTGCCGCAACTGCCCAATCGTTTCGTCTGAGGAGGACTTGTTCAGAAAGAGGGTCAGCTGGGCCGTTGTTTCCACCCGGCTACCAAGCTGTTCAAGATTGACAATACCGAGGTAAAGCGCAGCCGGTAACCCCAGCGCGATCGCGACAACCAGTGACGTCATCAGGGTCTGGACCGGCTCTGCCAGCAATTTCCTGCTGGTACTGACGAGTAATTGCTGATGATGCTGTAAATAACTTTTCAGCTTGTCAGACCAGCCGACTTGCCCACCACTTGCCCCGCGTCGCGGTTCCTTTATCGGCGGTTTTTTGCCCACCCCGACCTTGCGCTCCGCCGACGGCCTGCGATCCTGTTTCTGCCACCGGTTAGCCGACATGCACAGGCCTCTCATCGCTCGCCAACCTGCCCTGCTGCAACTGCAGGACACGCAATCCCATCCTGGAAATCAGATCAATATCATGGGTAGCAATCAGGACGGTGACACCGACCTCGCCAAAATCGCGGAATAGATTCATGATTTCTGATGACAGTTCCGGATCGAGGTTTCCGGTGGGCTCATCTGCCAGCAGAATGCGGGGCTTGTGCACCACTGCCCGGGCAATACCCACGCGCTGCTGCTCACCACCGGACAGCGTGATGGGGTTTTGTTTTTCCTTGTCGAGCAGGCCCACTTTATCCAGCGCAGCCCTCACCCGGCGACCCACCTCACGGGGCTGATAACCGGAAACCAGCAGTGGCAGCGCCACATTATCAAACACCGTTCGATCAAACAGCAGCTGATGATTCTGAAACACAACACCCACATTGCGCCGGTAGTAGGGAATCTGGCTGCGGTGTAACCGACCGAGGTTTTTACCATTGATCAGCAATTGCCCCTGGGTCGGACGCTCCATCAACATAACCAGTTTTAATACCGTACTCTTGCCGGCACCGGAATGCCCGGTAAGAAAAGCCATTTCACCGGCATCGAGATTCAACGTCAAACCGCTCAGGGCCTCCTGGCCCGTGGCATAACGTTTACTGACCTTGTCAAAGCAGATCATGGGGTTTGGCTTGCCACTCAAGTGTTCTGGTCAAACAATGCCGCCACATACTCCTGAGCCACAAAGGGTTGCAGGTCGTCTATACTCTCACCCAGGCCCACGTACCGAATGGGTACGCCAAAGCGTTTACAGAGGGAAAAGATGATGCCGCCCTTGGCGGTGCCATCCAGCTTGGTCAGCGCCACACCGGTGACGGTAACGGCCTCCTGAAATTGCTGCATCTGGTTGAGCGCATTCTGGCCTGTCCCGGCATCCAGCACGAGCAGCACCTCATGGGGAGCACTTTCATCGAGCTTGGCCATCACCCGTTTGACCTTCTTCAGCTCTTCCATCAGATTGCTTTTGTTATGTAGACGTCCCGCAGTATCGGCAATCAATATGTCTGTACCCCGGGATTTGGCTGACTGAATGGCATCAAAGATGACCGAGGCACTGTCGGCTCCGCTGTGCTGGGCAACCACCGGCACTCTATTGCGGTCACCCCAGGCCTGTAACTGTTCAACCGCTGCAGCACGGAAGGTATCCCCGGCTGCCAACATCACGGATTTACCCTGATTCTGAAATCGTTTGGCCAGTTTGCCAATGGTCGTGGTCTTGCCGACACCATTGACCCCGATAACCAGAATCACATAGGGCTGATGCGCCCCGGTGATGGACAGCGCCTGCTCACAGGGTTTCAACTTTGCCGCCATCGCGTCTTGCAGTGCGGCAAACAGGGCACGACTGTGGGCCAACTCCCTGCGCTGTACCCGCCCGGCGAGGTCCTGAATAATCTCCACCGTGGATTCAATACCCACATCAGCCTGTAATAACAGGGTTTCAAGCTCTTCCAGCAGGGCATCGTCTATTTCCCGGTCGCCGAGAAACAGATTGCCAAATGTGCGGCCGGTCTTCGACAGGGCGCGACGAAATCGGTCGCCCAGCGTCTCTTTTTGCGTATTTTCCGCAGCCGCTGCCATTGATGGCTCGGGCTTAACTTCGGCAGGGGTCTGCTCAGGTTTTTTGGATGAACGAAAACGCTGCAAAAAAGAGCGCTTTTCATTCGCAGACATATCATTTTCCATCTTGCTTGGGTCGGTCACAGTGATCCTGTTTTCTCAGTTGGTATCGGGCGGTGTATGCTATCACTTTAGGGAGTATATAACGTTTGAAAAACCACCCATCTACAGCGACACGTGCTGCGAAGGGGGCTCGCAGTCAGGTCCGTATTATCGGCGGGCGGTGGCGCGGGCGCAAATTACAATTTACCGAAGTGGCGGGTTTACGACCCACCGGCGACCGCATCCGGGAAACCCTGTTCAACTGGCTCACACCATGGCTTGGCGGCGCCAGGTGCCTGGACCTGTTTGCCGGTTCGGGGGCACTGGGAATCGAGGCTTTGTCCCGGGGGGCTGCCGAGGTCACGTTGATTGAAAAGCACCCTCAGGCAGTGGAGAACCTGCGTGGCAACTGCGTCCAACTCAAGGCTGACGATGCCAGAATCATTCAGGCAGACACACTCGTCTGGCTGGAGAACAGCTCACCAGACCAGCCCTTCGATATCGTATTTCTCGACCCACCGTTTTCGTCAGACCTGCTGCAACCCTGCTGCGAGCTAATGCAGAAACCCGGGCTGCTGGCAACCGGTAGTCTGATCTACCTGGAAACCGACCGACACCACCCCCTTCCGGAGATCTCCCCCACGTGGGAATTACTGCGCGAAAAAACCGCCGGACTGGTCAGCTACCGATTGTATCGGGTCAGTTGAGCCCCCCGGACAAAACGTTTACCATGGCGGCCCTTTTCCGAGGCAAACCATCACTGTGAAAACCATTGTTTATCCAGGCACCTTTGATCCCATCACCAACGGACATATCGATCTGGTGGAGCGTGCCAGCAGCCTGTTTCACCATGTGATTGTCGCCATCGCCACCAGCTCAAGAAAGCACCCCATGTTCGACCTAGACGAACGTATTGAACTGGCCAGGCAGGCCCTGTCCCATCTCGACAATGTGGAAGTAAAGGGGTTTGATTACCTGCTGGTTAACTTTGTCAATGATTGTGGTGCAGATGCCATTCTCCGGGGGTTGCGCGCTGTATCGGATTTTGAATACGAATTTCAACTTGCCAACATGAATCGTGCACTGGCACCGGATATTGAAAGTATTTTCCTGACGCCATCGGAGAAGCTTTCCTATATATCCTCTTCACTGGTAAAGGAAATATCCTCTCTGGGTGGGGACATCAACGAATTTGTCCCCCCCACGGTGAGAGATGCGCTGGTACAAAAATTCTTCAGCAGCTGATCACCGCTGGCAGCGTGGACAATAGACCGTGGAGCGCTGCCCCAACCTGATTTCCCTCAATACCGTTTGACAGCGCAGGCAGGGCAATCCACCACGACCATAGACAAGCAATTGCTGTTTGAAGTAGCCGGGTTTGCCATCACCACCGACAAAATCACGCAAGGTCGTACCACCCTGTTCTATCGCCTTTCCGAGCACCTGACGGACCTGTTCTGCCAGGGATTCCAGGCGCTGCCGGGACACCTTGCCGGCAGCCAGCGTCGGTCTGATACCACTGAGAAAAAGTGATTCATTGGCGTAAATATTACCGGCCCCCACGACCACCCGGTTATCCATCAGAAAAGCTTTGACCGCAACGCTCCTTCCCCTAGACAACCGATAGAGGTAATCACCATTAAAATCGGGTGCGAAGGGTTCAGGACCCAATTGGCAGAGCCGAGCATGTTGCTCCGGAGGCCCCTCGACCCAGAGTATCGAGCCAAATCGACGCGGGTCGGAATAACGCAGTACTGTGTCGTCTGTAAAGCAGATATCCACGTGGTCGTGCTTTGCGGCAGGGGTGTCAGCCATAACGATTCTGAGACTCCCCGACATACCCAGGTGAATCATCAGATGGCCCTGCGGAAAACGAAATAACAGGTACTTGCCACGCTGTCGCCCTTCCAGCAATGGCATTCCGCAAAGTTTTTCTGGCAGCCCCGGTGATACCGGCCAGCGCAGGCGGGACTCCCGCACCACGACCGCCTGAACATCCTTGCCAAGGATATGCGGCACAACTCCCCGCAATGTCACCACCACTTCCGGCAATTCCGGCATAATTCACTCCTGCAAACAGCCCGCGGCTGAAATCTCTGGCATACTTTAAAACAGCTTCGGACAAAGGGCATCAGCCAGCCGGGACACGACACCATTCAATCCACGTTTCAACAGGTAATCAGCATGGCTATAGGCAGGCGCAAAGTCGCCGAGGAACAGACGGACATCGATATGACGCCGATGCTGGACGTCGTCTTCATCATGCTGATCTTCTTTATTGTCACTGCGACTTTCGTCAAGGAAGCCGGCATCGAGGTCAACCGCCCGGATGCCCAGACGGCCACCAAGCAGGATCGCGCCAATATCCTCATCGCCATC
>CATLZI010000156.1 GCA_950063125.1 uncultured Porticoccus sp.
GGATTCACAGATTACTTCGGGCCCGACCGGATTATTTTTCAGGGTCACCGAGGCCGGGACCATTGAGCTGAGACGGGTATTGAGGGCTTCGAGTTCAGGCTTGCAGAGCTCTGATACCCGAAACACCATTGTATCCAGTGCAATAATTTCTTCGAGCTGTTCGTTCTCCACCACTTCCAGCCCTTCGGGCTCCTGACTGGGTAATTCCGGATCCTGGTACTGGCCCAGTTGTTGAAAGCTCTGGGTGAGCACACCAAAAAAGTTGTGCTCGATATTTTTTCGTTCCATCCGGATCAGACGCATCGCATCAAAATACATGGTTTGCTGGCGATTGTTGTCCGCGCGATCGGCGAGATCAAAAAAAGTGTCATCCACCTGATCAAACATATTGTTCAGGCGGGAAGAGAGGAACGTATGGATACGCCCCTTGAGTGCCAGCAATGGCCGAGGCAGCCGAAACAAAGCTACTGATAGCTTATCTACATCTGTCACTTCCGCCCTCTATTCCAGAACAACCAGTTGCTGATCATAACTTACCTGCACACTTGAGTCCCAGATTGTCCTGGAAGAATAGCTTAACAACGGGAAACAACAACAGTGTCCAGCCATCGAACAGGCCGGCTATGTCACCAACTGTTCATTTGCCGCAGAAGAGGGCACCAGAAAAATGTGTGCAGGCCCTAGTGGGCCTGACGGCTGGTTCGAATATCTTTTATGACACGCTCCAGGGTATTGTCAAACAAGTGTGAGTTATCCAACACAACCAGATTTTTGTTTTGTATGCTGATAGCGGTCCGGTTGCGGTTCATCTCGGCAACCTTGGTACCCTGGCGGTTCACAAAAATATAGATACCGGGGGGGGATATGACCCCAGCCACCTTGCAGCGCTTGTTCGAAGAAGTTTGATCCAGAAAATCAACCCAGGCGCCGCGGCAGAGAGAATTGAGCGCCTTCAGAGACTCTTCATCAGGGTTTGCCGCCTCATCACTCTCGGTGACAGCGTCTTCCTCCAGTTTGCGATGCCCGGGCATGTCCGTTTTAATTTTCCTGATAACCACTGTTTCATGTGGTTTATTGGAAACAACGATTGTCTGAACTTTCGGCTCTGCGGCCTCTTTCGCCTGGCCGGGCGAGTCCTGAGCGGTCGATTCTGCCTGGCCAACACTTTCCTCGGGCTTCTCATTTTCAGCGTTATTGCGATAAAAGTATTCCTCGAGCCTGATTATCAGCCGCCCCAGATCGTAGGATTCATAAGCGATATCTTCGAGGTGCTCCTGAATGGCTGCCAATAGCGACTTGACATCGTCAGCACTCACCTCGCCGTCATCTGCATGCGCCAGCACCCGGTCCAGTATTTCAACTGCAGCTTCCCACTGCTCAGGCGACGATTCAGCCCGCAGACAGGCCATGAACATGACCCGACACCAAGCCTTCTCGGCAAAATGTACCAACAGTCGGGGGAAAGACTTGCCCTGCATGCGCTCATTCAGGGTCTTGTCGACCAATTGATGTGCCTGGTTGACCTTTTCGGATGCCGCAGCTTTCTCTATAACGCGCTGCTCCATCATGAGGGCCTTGCGCCGTTCCTTTTCTGTCAGCTGGATAAAGTCGAGCAGCAACTGTTTAAGGTCTTCCGTACCCATGGTTTCTTCTGCCGAAAGCTTTTGAGCGATTTCGGAGATAGCTCTACCCACAGGATCGCTATTGATATCCACATCCTCGGGAAACCCTATGGCAACCTGAGTTATCTCATTGATCAACCTTCTTGCAGGGTGTTTCTCCTTATCAAAGAAACTGGGGTCCTGAAGCACAATTCGCAAAAGTGGTAATTCGAGCTTCCGCAACTCACGGGAAAATCCGCCCGAAATATGATTTTCACTGCGCATTCTCGAGAAGAGCTGATCCAACAGGCTGACCACACTGTAGTCCTGACGCCCCAGACCCGGACCGCCCTGCTGCTGGAGTCGCTCCTCAATCAGACCAAGCAGCCCCCCTTCGCTGTGGCTGCTCTCGCCCCACTCACGCTGCAGACCGGAAACGAGGGAAACCAGCTGATCCTGGCTGATGGATGCGCCAGGCGCCGAAGTGTAACCATAATCCGGCTGCCCCAGAAACTCCTGCAATTGAGAAATAAGCTGGCTGTGGCCGCCGGCTCTCTCAGCGCCATGTTTTGCAAAGGCAGGATTCCCCTCGTGATAATCCAGTTTTTTTGCCGTACCACCAACCTGAGCAGGTTGACTGGAATTGATCGCTTTTTTTGCCTGCTGTTTTTCCAGGTCAGGCAAGACACCGAACTTACGTAGCAACCGGTTACCTTCAATCAATAGAGGCCCGACAGCATCCATGACATGCCGGTCAATCAGTTTAAGCAACACCAGTTTTGAGCGAATGCCTATTTCCAGCTCCAGCAACGTCTGCCGCAGTGATTCACAGATAATTTCCGGCCCAAGGGGGTTGTTAATTGCGGTGACGTCACTGGGCACAATCGAATTGATACGCATCACCAACAGCTTGAGATCGTATTTATGGCGCTTCGCAACTTTGGAAACCATGCTATCCATGGCTATCATTTCTTCGAGATCTTCGTTTTCTACCAGTGTGAGGCCCGCCGGGCTCTCCGTTGCGACTGCCCTCTGGCTGGCCCCCCGATACCCCCGGTTGCCAAGTCGTTGAAACGAATTGTCGATGGCCTGTGAAAATTTATGCTCAATGGATTTTCGTTGCAGACGAATCAACCGCATGGCATCGAAGTACGTTGCCTGTTCACCGTTACTTGCCGCCCGATCGGCAAGATCGAAAAACGTATCATCCACATGGTCAAAAACTTCAGCCAACCGCTGATCCAAAACGACTTTTGCGTGATCTCTCAACTGGCGAAGCGACTCAGGCATTTCGAAGCCTCGGCCCTTCATTTTTTCAGCCTCAACTAATTTCAAACGTTCGTTCATCATTGTGTGGCCTGCTCGGAGATAAATCCTATAAGACGAAGATGGTCAACTATTGACTCGGATTATAGGTTCGTTACCCAGCACCCGAGATAAGTGAAACACCAACCAGTTCCCAAAACTGACCTGCCGATTCTGACTTTGCCCAAAAACGAGATACAGATCACACTTGTCGCCACCAATAACTGCGGCAACTTAATCAGCCCCAGTCTATTCCCCCATAAACGACTGTTGTAATATGCCCGGATCGCAGCTGGATACCCTATGTCAAAGAATTTGCCTGAAAACCATATCTCCACCTCCGTCAAGCAAGCCCTCGCAGAAGATATCGGCGAAGGGGATATTACTGCCCTCCTGATTCCAGAAGAAAACACTGCCGAGGCCAGCGTCATTACCCGCGAACAGGCGGTGGTATGCGGAACAGCCTGGGTGGATGAAGTGTTCGCCCAGCTGGACCCCGCCGTCAGGATCGAATGGCGGGTTCGCGACGGCGACGAGGTGAAACCGGGGGATATTCTCCTGACCCTCTCCGGGCCGGCACGCAGCCTGCTGACCGGCGAGCGCACCGCACTTAACTTTCTGCAAACCCTCTCCGGTACCGCCACCATTGCACGGCAGTTTGCGGCACTGGTAAAAGGGACGACCATTCAGATTCTCGATACCCGCAAGACCATCCCCGGCCTGCGTCTGGCGCAAAAATACGCGGTGACCGTGGGCGGTTGCCACAATCACCGCATCGGACTGTACGACGCTTTTCTGATCAAGGAAAATCACATTGCTGCCTGTGGCGGTATCGCCGCCGCAGTCACCAAGGCACGCGAAATCGCCCCTGACAAACCCGTCGAGGTGGAAGTAGAGAGTCTGGAGGAGTTTCAGCAGGCACTGCAGGCCGGAGCCGACATTATCATGCTGGACAATTTCGATGAAAAACAGATCCGCGAAGCCATCGCCATGAACCGGGGGGCCGCCAGACTGGAAGTATCCGGAAACCTAGAAGTGAACAACCTCGCTGCGAAAGCTATCGAGGGAATCGATTACCTGTCATCCGGCAGCCTGACGAAGCACTGCCGGGCCATTGACCTGTCGATGCGGATACAGTTGAAAAATCTGCCGGACTAAACCCACTCGGCCATCAGCGCAGCATAGGACTCATCGTCCGGAATCTGGCGCGGTGGATGCTTGCAGAAGAACGCCGAGGGAATGTCCACAGCCCCACTGATGCCGCGCTCCAGCGCCAGCTTCGCACAGCGAAGGGTATCAATGGCCACCCCGGCGGAATTTGGCGAATCCTCCACCGACAGCCGCAGCTCAATATTCATCGGCACATCACCGAACAATTTGCCCTCCATGCGGATAAAGCAGACCTTGTTGTCATTCTGCCAGGGCACATAATCACTCGGCCCCACGTGAATATTCTCATCGGCCAGCCGCTGGGGAATGGCGCTTTGCACCGCTTCAGTCTTGGACTCTTTCTTGGAGGCCAGGCGGTCACGATTCAGCATATTCAGAAAATCCGTGTTGCCACCAGTATTCAACTGGTAGGTCCGCTCCAGTTTCACGCCGCGATTTTTAAACAGGTTACCCAGCGTGCGGTGAAGAATCGTCGCCCCCAACTGCGCCTTGATATCATCGCCGATAATCGGCAGGTTCTTTGCCTTGAAGCGGGCCGCCCAATCGGGATTGCTGGCAATGAATACCGGGATATTGTTAACAAAGGCACAACCGGCCTCCAGGGCACACTCCGCATAAAATTCTGTGGCTTTCTGGGAGCCCACCGGCAGATAGTTCATCACCACATCCACCGCTGCATCCTTTAACTGCGCCACCACATCAGCCAGACTCGGCTGGAGCTCCGATCCGGGCAGGAAAGTGCGGTCATCACCGTAGCCCGCCATGTGCTCGGAATAGCCATCCAGCACATTGCCCATGGAAACCGTGACACCACAGGGCGGGACATCCGGACAAAACACTGTGGTGCAGTTGGGCAGTGAAAAAATCGCCTCGTTGACATCCCGGCCCACTTTTCGTTTATCAATATCAAAGGCCGCCACTACCTCAATGTCTTCCGGCCGGTAACCGCCCAGCTCGTAATTCAGCAAACCGATTGAATCCTGCACCCCGCGCAAACGGTAGTGGTAAATTCCCTGAATCAGCGAGCTGGCACAGTTGCCCACACCCACCACAGCTATTCTTATTTTCTTTCTTTCCACTTCGGCTCCTTAAACATAAAAACAGCAAACACTAATCGTCGCTGACAAACCTGCCAGAGGTCACAAATACTACCCGCCGGTGCAGCGGATAATTAATGGCCAATGCCACCGCAGTCGCCACCAATATCCTCGCCAGCAAATAATCCAGCGCAAAATAGGCCACCAGCGACAACACCCCAACAACATTGGCTGCAGCGGCAATCAGACAAACCAACATATAGCTATAGATCTGCCAGCCAATACCCTCCCGGTGGGCTTTGAAACTCCAGCGGCGGTTAAGAAAAAAG
>CATLZI010000157.1 GCA_950063125.1 uncultured Porticoccus sp.
AAAGCTTCCTCGCAATATTTGCAATGCGGTCTCTCCACATCAGCCCGTACTGGGCGTGCCATCACCGCCAACAAACAGCAGCAAATCCACGCCTTTGTTTTCCAGCACTCTGGCCGCCTGTTCGGTGTCCTCCGGCCGGGTATTCAGGGGATCCGTTTCACAGACCAGTTCGGGGACAAAACCACATTGCCTGGCCACAGACTCCCCCATCAGGCCGGGACAGGTCAGCACCGATACGGCATCACCACCGAGTGCATGGAAGATCACCTCCAAGGCTCTGGCGGCACGCTCTGGAGCACGCAACTCGGCCCCGTTTCTGAAGGCTTCGGCAGCGGCCTCGCCATCGCTACCCTTCAACGCTGTGGGACCACCGATGCCTGCCAGCGGATTGACGATCAAGCCGAGTGTGAACATGGCGACTCCTAAATGTGCCTCTGCAAATTTAACCCCAAGGCTTGCCTTACAGGGTAATCATGGTATGTTTTGTCAATCTGACCACCACCAGTGAGCAAACATGGATCAGCCGAAAGACAAGTCTGATAAAAAGGTCAAATCACCTGATTTTCACGGTGCGGCCCTGATTGACGACAACGGCCGGGAAATTCCGATTACGGAAGACATGGTGCAGAATGCAATTAGCGACCTGAACCAGAAAGTAGCCCCCTCGCCCAAAAGAAAATCCCGCTCTTAGGCAGTCGTAAATCCCAGTGTGGCCAACTGGCCGGCCAGATACTCATCACTGTCCGCGCTCACGCCGAAATGCTGAAATTCAAGACGTGCAGGATAGGTTTTCCGCAGCTGGTCAAACCCAAAACCCACTGCTGCGGGATAACCAGCTGACAGCAGCACCTCACGCATACGACGGTCATCGCCTGCTATATCGTAAACAGCCAATATCGCCTCCGCCAGAGACTTAACACTGAGCCACTGGACAGGCTCATCCCGCCCGGGTTTTGCCGGCGAGGGTTGCCCCAACCACTGACAAAATGCCTCGCACACCATGTATGTACCATTGATTTTGCCGTCTTCGCTGTACCCGGCAATATGCGGTGTGCCCATGGTAATCTGTTCCAGCAAGGGCAGAGAGATCGCCGGCTCTGACTCCCACACATCCAGCACAACCTGCCACTGCTCGCCACGATTCAACCGCAACAGGGCCGCATTATCCACCACCGGTCCCCGCCCGGCATTGAGCAACAGCCCGCCGGGCGCAAAATTCATCAGCGCCGTCTCGTTCAGCAGGTGGTGGGTTGGATAGGCTCCACCGGTAGTCAGTGGAGTATGCAGGCAGAGAATATCGGCTTCGAGCACCCGCTCAAAGGTTGTCAGCCCCCCGATAGTTGCAGTGTTGAGAAATGGGTCGTAGCAGCGGCAATCAACGCCCAGCGCCCGCAGGGTGCCGTAGAGCCTGCCGCCCACATTGCCGCAGCCGACAATACCCACCGTTTCCCCGAGCCAGTCGGGACGCAGGCGACAGAGTGCCGAGAGCACATACTGAACCACGGCATTGGCGTTGCAACCCGGCGCACTGGCAAATTGAATGTTTCTGGACGCCAGATAATCCATGTCCACATGGTCGACACCTATCGTGGCAGAACCGACAAATTGTACCGGACTGCCCTCGAGCAGCGCCGCATTGACCGGGGTGACAGAGCGGACCAGCAACACATCCGCATCCACCAAATGCGCCGCCGTCAGCTCCCGGCCGGGACAGGTCACCACCTCGCCATAGGTCGAGAACAACTCCCTCACCAACGGCATATTGTCATCGGCAACAATTTTCATCGGGTGTGCGATGCCTCCTTCACGATGTGCTGCCCCCTGGCGTGTGCGAGTTTTACGGCACGATTTTTCAGTGTAACGCCAAGCCCCATTCGCTGACAGAAGTCATGCAGTTTATCCAGTGCGATCGGGGCACATTGCAAAGCGGGCTCGCCAACGGGTGCGTCCAGGGCTATTCGGGTCAGGGATCGGGCCATTAGCAGTTGCTGACGGTGAGCGGCAATTTTTTCGGGCAGCTGCTTCGCACCGCGCAGGGGCAGATTGGCGATGTCAGGTCCCGCCGCAATCAATCCATCCAGCGACGCGCAATGTGCCAATAATTCAATGGCCGTTTTTGCCCCCACCCCCGGTAAACCGGGTATGTTATCTACCCTGTCACCGACCAGCGCCAGATAATCTGCCAGTTGCTCCGGCCAGACCCCGAGTTCTCCTTTGATGGCAAATCGATCCCTGGCGGGCGTACGGCCAACATCCCAGAGTAGCGCATCGTCGTCCAGCAACAATTGGGCAAGGTCTTTATCACCACTGATCACCGCAATCGGGTGGCCGCCACTGCGCCCCCGTTCAGCCAGGGTGCCGATAATATCATCCGCTTCGTGGGTATCACTGGCCAGGGTCGAAATGCCCAGGATGGTCGTCACCTCGGCGCAGGCCCGCAACTGAAAGGCAAGTGCGTCGTCGGGCAGCTCGCGATTGGCCTTGTAATCCGGGTAAATCGTATTCCGGAAACACTGGCCCAGACTCTCGTCAAAGGCCACTGCCATAAACTGCGGCTGAACCTGCTCGAGCAGGCCCAGCAGAAAACCGAGATAACCGTACACGGCCTGAGTGGGATAGCCTTCCCCGGAATACCAACGCGGCGGCAGCGTAAAATAATGGCGAAAAATATAGATGGAGGCATCTACCAGATACAGTGGGGGCTTTTGTGCCGCCATCAGGATCCCAGCGAATCGACACGGTAGTGGCAGGGATTCAGGTAATCAAGACCACCGAACACCTCCGACAGCGAAGCGGCGAACAGCGCTGCCCGCGCAGGTAAGCTGCCGACACACCAGCTGTGCGCCTGCTCCGCCACAGCGGCGGCAAACGCATCACTGGCGCCGATCTCTGAGGACAGGTTATCGGCGCTGATCTGAAAGCGGTGCCCAGCCGCCACAGAAAATATCCATTCCAGTGCCTGGGGCTTGACCTCCACCCACTCAAAAGCACTTTGTTCACTGGCGGTGCGGCCATCGGGCCGGTACCAGTAGCCAAAATCCACCCGTTGACGACGCTGCTCACCGGCAATACACCAATGGGCAATTTCATGGAGGGCACTGGAAAAATAATCCTGCCGGAAAATCAGCTGGTGACAGTCAAAACGTCCTTCGGCGGGCAGGTATACCGGTTCCTCGCCGCCCCCGCTCAACAGGGTATTGCAGGAGCCGGCAAACAGATCGTTGAATACTCCCATCAACTGACACGTCCGGGGATCAAAAGTAGCTGTATCACCAGACAATCGACACACCCTCACAGCAAACCGTGTTATTGATTTTCTCCCAGTAGGCGGGGGAAAGGTAATCACGGCCCGCCAGTAAATGTTCGATATACCAGCGCGCCGGGCGAATGGAGTGATCAATCACGGCGGGATTGGCTATATAGGTCCAGGCGGGCACAACACCGCGTTTTGTCTGTACTGGAAAACGTTCGCGGCTGTACCTGAATGGCGCGCCTTCAAAGGGGTCCAGCCTGGCAATTTCAGCGGGATTTTCCAGCTGGTAAAGAACCCCTTCCACCCGCTCATCCCGGGCAAAAATGATATTGGCGCAAGCCAGCCGGGCATCGTGGCCGGAGCGTTTGTTGAACCGCAGACCATAACCATCCAGCCAGCCAGCGCACTGGCCGATGACCCGCATGTCACGCGCAGCCATGCGCTGTGAATTCATATTTGAGCCGTAGGCAAAATAGTAGCTCACAAAATATACCCAAGGTATTGTGCTTTGAAATGATCGGTAGTACCTTATTTTGCGTGGATGCGTTTTAGCCGTACGCACCTATCAGGTCCCGATCCAGGACGCAGTTCCTCAGGGCCTGTTCGAACCGCCATTTGAGGAGGCTGTATTATGACTACCTCAACACCTGACCACAACACGGACAACGTGGTCGATCTCTTCACAGGGAAGCCCTACTCCTCCCGGTTAAACCGCCGCATTATCCGTCTCGCTCCCGAACTCGATGGTCTGGAAATGATCTATTCCAACGAGACTCACCCCAACAAGCTGTTCAGTGTCAAAGTGTTGTGCTGGGCATTGCGTGCAGATGGTGAGGTGGTGGGTCTGGTGCCCTGGCTCGATGACATCATGCCATGCACCGAGATACAGGATCCGCTGAACGGTCACTGGGAGGGCTACTACGATCCGGGCATCGATGAAGTCTTTTTTGAAGCGCCCATCCACAAGGTATTGGAAGTAGAGACAGCTGCAGAATACTATGAGGTCGATTGCGAAACAGACAGTGATGTCGTCCAGGAACTGCCGGACACCATTGGCACCCATGCGGTACTGTCGAGCGACGGATTCAAAAGTATTACGCTGAAGGAAGTCGTCAGCTGGCGACTGCTTTACGACGGCACTGTGCAGGGCATGCTGATTGATGATGAAAAAATCATCAGCACACCAGTGCTGCCCGGCGATGCGTGCCTCTACTCGGCCAAAGGCGAAGAGACTTTCTGCTATTTCTTCCAGCACCATATCGCCAACAAGATCAAGGCGCAGGACCCGGAAGCACTGGCAGCGATCTCCATGCTGGTGGAATCCTGAGTAAAGCAGCAGGGACTGGGGAAACCCGGCCTGTAATATTAAAGCGCCGCTGACAGCCCGTGGGGTAGCATCAAGGCTGTCCCGATGATGGCTCAGGGTAGCTCGTTGAAACAGGCCCGATAATCCTGCGTGATTCGGGCCGCTTGTCCTGCTCACCCCGTTTTCTGTGATCAGACTTTGTTGCCACCCAACCATCCAACTCTCTTTAGTATCAACGACTCATCAATGCAGCTCAGGACTATGTACGAGGCTACGCCTCTATGGGCAGTTGCAGGCAAAGACTGATACTGAGCAGGCCACAGCGGCCAAGTGTTCAGACTGGTCAAAACCCGAAGCCTTGCGGGGTTTCAGGTCGTGATTGCCGTCCTCCAGCCAGTGGATTGTTACGGCGGGGCTCAACGGGATTGAGGCCAACTCATCGGGCCTGCCAAAGGGATCTCGGGTGCCCTGATAAATCAGGGCCGGCGTGGTCATGGTTTGCAAGTGATCAACCCGCATCCGCTCAGGTTTGCCGGGCGGATGAAAAGGGTAACCGAGGCAGCACAGCCCTGCTGCGCCCAGTTCGTCGGCGACCATACTCGCCATGCGACCACCCATGGATTTGCCGCCGATCAGTATCGGGGCGGGAAGATCCTCGCGATGACAGCAGTGGGCGTAGACTTCGCGCCAACAGTCCAGCAATACGGGCTGGCGGCGTCCGGTGTTGAGTTGTTTGAAAGCTTCACGCACTTTTCCTGGCGTTTCTTCTGGCGTCTCTGCACGTCCCTGCCACTTAGTTACAGAAGCGACGGCACCTGGCTGATCCTTCAATTCATGCAACAGGCCAATGCCTTTGCCAATGAACTTAGACGGAA
>CATLZI010000158.1 GCA_950063125.1 uncultured Porticoccus sp.
GTATCCACGATAGTGCAGTAATCCATCACCTTGCCAAAGCCGTCCAGCTTTCTGAACTCATGGTCAATGAATCCCACATCAAAGGGGGCGTTGTGAATAACCAGCTCAGCACCTTCAATAAAAGCCAGGAATCGCTCGGCAACGTCGGCAAATAATGGTTTGTCGGCAAGAAACTCATTACTGATCCCGTGCACCTCCATTGCACCATCGTCCACTTCTCGCAGGGGGTTGATGTATTGGTGATAATGTCGACCGGTGAGACGGCGATTAACCAGCTCAACACAACCGATTTCTATAATCCGGTGATCCTGGCTGGTTTCCAGCCCCGTGGTTTCTGTATCGAGGACGATCTGTCGCATGGTAATACCTTGTTATGCTGTGTTACTTATTGTCCATGGTTTGATAAAAGCTCATCGATACCAAGATTTGCCAATTGATCGGCAATCTCGTTTTCACGGTGACCGCTGTGGCCCTTTACCCAGTGCCATTGAACCTCATGTCTGGCCACCTGCTGATCCAGCTGCTGCCAGAGATCAATATTTTTCACAGGTTTTTTTGCCGAAGTCTTCCAGCCTTTCTGTTTCCAGTTGGACAACCAGGTGGTAATCCCCTGCCGCACATATTCGGAGTCAGTGGTCAAAACGACTCGACAGGGTTTCTTTAATGCAGAGAGCGCTTCAATGGCAGCCATCAGTTCCATACGGTTATTGGTTGTATCCAAAGTACCACCGTAAAGTGTTTTCTCAAGATCCCCATATCGCAGCAGTGCGCCCCAGCCACCGGGGCCGGGATTTCCCCGGCAGGCACCATCGGTAAAAATTTCTACATCCTTCAATTACTGATCTCCATCGAATGGTTTTTTCACAGCACCATTTTTCTTTGTGACCGGCAAAACCGGAATGCTGATTGAACGCCACAATCCGGGTTTAACCGGGGTTAGACGGGCGGTGTACTTTCTGGCCACCACAATATAAAAGGTGCCCCAAGGCAACTTGCTCTTTTGGCCGATAGTTTCCAGCAAGCTTCTTCGATCTAACGTAGCCGGGTTTTGCAATGGCCAGCCAAAGCAACCCGAAACAGCCTGAATGGGTTGCAGGTTGAGCAACCGCAACCAATCGAGCAGACGGCTGTATCGGAGGCTATGGTAAGACCATATCGCACGGGACGAGAAATATCGTGCGACCCATTTACTTAAACCGAACAGACTGAGTGGATTCATCACGACGATCGCCACATGACCACAGGGAGTCAAAACCCTTGCCACTTCATTCAGCACTTCGTGGGGATAAGCAGAAAATTCCAGTGCATGGTGCAACAACACGGTATCAATGGTTTCCGATGGCAAGGGCAGGGCGTCGAAATCCGCGATTGCCGACGCGCTTCCTGGCAACGCCGCAGTAGCACCAATAGAAAAACTTTGCAAATGATTAAAATCATCAACCAACAAACGGTTTGAACTGGCCCCCAAATACATGAGACGGTGGGCACCCGATCCAGGCATCATATGCTCAAGCATAGACCTTTCGCGATGCAACAACACTTGGCCGTAGCGGGACTGAAACCAGCTGTCCAGTGAACCCTGCGAGTCGGCCAGAGGACAGACAACCTGCCGTTGCTCGAGAAACTCCCTTGCTGCTAGCAACCAGTTATGCCGTTTCATTCTGATTTCCGGTTTTCACCCACAAGACGAAGTTCGTTATTATGGGAAAGATCACTTTATAAAACCACTGGAACCTATCATGTCTCTTATCGTGCACAGATTGCCTGCATTTTCAGACAACTATCTTTGGCTATTTCACCAACCCGGCAGTCGGCTGGCCTTTGTCGTCGATCCGGGAACCGCGGAACCAGTACTGCGGGCACTGACAAGCCTTGACCTGGATCTCTCGGGTATTCTGATAACGCACCATCATCCCGATCACGTGGGTGGGGTCGACTCACTGCTTCACCATACGGCAGTTCCGGTCTATGGGCCACCGGACATACACCAGACAACCCACAGCCTGGTCGATGGCGACCAACTGACTCTCGACGGCACCCACTTTAAGGTGCTTGGCGTACCGGGCCACACCCTGGATCACATTGCTTTTTTTGAGGCAGAAACCCCATTGGTGTTTTGTGGGGATACCCTCTTTGCAGGGGGCTGCGGTCGGCTATTTGAAGGCTCACCCGAACAAATGTGGCGATCACTTTCACGGCTTGCTGCTTTACCGCCGGAAACGAAAATCTATTGCGCCCATGAATACACCAAGGCCAACCTCTTGTTTGCCCAAGCTGTGGAGCCGGAAAATCGTGCAGTGCAGGAACGCTTAAAACAGGTCATTCAACTGCGCAATCGGGCACAGGCCACAGTCCCTTCAAGTTTGGCAGAGGAGCTGGCAACCAACCCCTTCCTGCGAGTAACCCAGGATTCCGTGAGGCAGGCGGCCAGCTCCAGGGGGCTTCCTTCCGGGGGAACCGCTGAAGATGTATTCGCCATTATTCGCCGCTGGAAGGATCAGTTTTAGTGCGGTTCCTCGCCACAGCTTGGCTCAATATCCGATGAATAGGCCAAGCATTCCAAACTGGGCGTTTGCTCACAACTCACCCCGAAGTATCAGAGATAAATTGATCTTGATGGCGCAGGTAGTTAGAATCCTTAAGCTGATGCTGGCAAAAAGAACATAATACCATGCAGACTTTTTTTCGAACGTATCTTATTGTTTTGATTGCCTTAATATCCGGTTGTGCGCAACAGTCAATCCATAATCACCCACACAGCGCAGCCACCCATCCCAACAAAGCGAAGAAGTCCAACACACAGGTTTCCACTGTGCCTCGGGAAAAACGGTGGATCATCTTCTCCGGAAAAAATACTGACAAAACTGAGCCGGCAAACCTCATGTCCAGCTCTCCCGACGACTTATGGCGGCGAGTGCGAGATGGCATGACTTTGCAAGGACACTACGATGATCCTCGCATTGCTAAACAGGTCGAGTGGTTCAGCAATAACCAGAGTTATATCGACCGCGTCATGAGCCGCGGCGAGCTGTATCTCTACCATATTGTTGAGGAGCTGGAACACAACAATCTGCCTCTGGAGTTGACACTGCTGCCGATCGTTGAAAGCGCCTACGACCCTTTTGCTTACTCTGGCAGCCATGCATCAGGACTCTGGCAGTTCATCCCGATGACTGGAGATCGATTCGGTCTTAAACAGGATTGGTGGTACGACGGCCGCCGTGATCCGCTGGCGGCAACCGAAGCGGCAATCAGTTACCTGACATACCTGAACAACTATTTTGAAGGCGACTGGCTGTTGGCTTTGGCGGCCTATAACAGTGGTGAAGGCACTGTCAGAAGAGCTATCGAGCGCAACAAGCGCGACGGCAAACCAACGGACTTCTGGTCATTGAAGTTGCCCCGCGAAACCAGGGCATATGTACCGCAATTGCTGGCGATATCCCGGGTAGTTGCAGACCCCGAATCCCACGGCATTGTGTTGCCTTCCATTCCGGACTCCCCCTACTTTGACGTCATAGATTTACCAGAACAACTCGATCTGGTTAAAGCTGCGGAAATGGCCAGCATTGACAGTAGCACAATGCATAAGCTCAATGCCGGCTACAGCCGCTGGGTCACGCATCCTGAAGGTCCCCACCGGATCCTCCTTCCGGTAGAGAACATCGAAGGATTCAAACTGGTACTAAACAATACACCAGTGGCTCAGTGGGCACCGATCAAGGAGTATCAGGTCAGGTCCGGAGACACCCTGTCAGGCATTGCGGCTAAACATAGAGTCAGTATTCGTCAGTTACGCGTTCAGAATGACCTGCAGGGAGATTTACTCAAAATCGGCCAGCGCCTGAAGATTCCTGGTACCGGCCTTGATAACCATCCGCAAACAGTATCTCTAGTCTCATATCGGGTGGAAACCGGGGATACGCTTTGGCAGATTGCCAGGAAACATGAGGTCAGTATTCAGGATATCGCAACATGGAGTCAGCTGGATATCAATGCACCATTAAGGCCCGGACAACTACTTAATGTGAAAGCAGGTTCAGGCTCGGCAACGGCGACAACAAAAGAGAAAAAGGTCAATTATCAGGTTCGCCGGGGCGACTCGCTATACCGCATCGCCAGCAAGTTTGACCTGAAAATTGACGATATTCTGAGCTGGAATAAGCTGAATCCTGAGAATTATCTCAAACCGGGGCAACAGCTGACTTTATTTATTAATCCCTTGCGTATTTGACCCTCTACCGCAAACGCTAATAAAAAATGTTCTTATCGGCTGGTGGCGTCGTAGGCCAAATCGCTGCGCGGACCTTCACCACCCGAATCGGCCTGGCTTATCTCATCGCATTTATTGGGATCATCACCACAGATGTCACAGTTGTAGTTTTTTTCACCCAACGCAGCACCAACACCGCCACAGGATCCCTTTAATGGTTTTCTTCCCATCATCACGCCAACAGCCATGGCTGCAATGATCAGCATCAGCATCATAAATACCAGCACGAACTCCAACATCATCTAGTCTCCTGAAAGATAAGGGGCAAAGGCAGATGAATAATAGCCTTTAAAGGCATCTCCCTCTTTGACCAGCAAATAAACCGCCAGTTTATTTTTTTCAGCCACTTTAAGACTGGCATCAGCACCCAGCACCATAAATCCGGTGGCCAATGCATCCGCAAACACTGCCGTTTCAGCAATAATCGTAACAGAAGCCAGTTGATGATCGAGTGGATAACCAGTGCGCGGGTCTATGGTATGCGAATAACGTTTGCCGTCTTTTTCGAAATAATTGCGATAATCTCCAGAGGTTGCCACTGCGACGTCCCCGGGAATCAGTACTTTTTGAACCAGCCCCCTTTCAAGAGAAGGCGCTTCAATGGCAATACGCCAGGGATCCTTGTTCGCTTTTAAACCTTTCAAGCGAAGTTCACCACCCACCTCGACCAGATAATGGTTGAACCCCTCCTGTTCCAGTAATTCTGCAACAGCATCAACTGCGTAGCCCTTGGCAACCGCAGACATGTCCAGCGCAATATCGCTGGATCTGATAATGTTGGCACCATCCGGGGTGATCTGCAGTTTGTTGAAACCCACCAATGCCAGTTCAGCGGCTATATCTGTCTCCGAAGGAACTCGGTCGCCTGTGTTTTCCGGACCAAACCCCCATAGATTGACCAGTGCGCCCACGGTGGGATCAAATGCCCCGGACGTCAATTGGTGTACTTCCTTGGCAGTTTTCAACACCTGTAACATATCTGACGAAACCGCATAAACCTGACCGACAGGAGAACGGTTTAGCAACATCAATTCTGAATTCTGCTGGTAGGTGGTGAAGGTCTGGTTCAGACTGTCCA
>CATLZI010000159.1 GCA_950063125.1 uncultured Porticoccus sp.
GGTGGATCTTGTTCTGGGCGGGCAGAGCCATACGACCGGAGATCTCGGTACACAGGAAATACGCCGCCTGCCATCTGACCGGCCGCAGCTGCCTGTCATCAAGGCCACTGCAGAAGAGGTTGCCGCACACCGTGATCAGCTGGCCCGTATTCAACAAATCAGCGATGGCGAGTGTGTCTGGCTTGCCACGGTTGATGCTGTTGCGGAAACCTCTCGCTAGAGAGTAGACATGATACTGAAAAGGGCTCACCGGAACAGGAGGGCGACCTGCCAGTTTGGCATTTGTGTTGATGGCAATACTCAACATATCAACAGGTGCGCAGCTGAGCTTCCCCGGTGTTTCGGTTCGTTGACATAGAGCGTCGCTTAAACACGTTATCACTGGCCATGGAGAGCATTAGTCAGGGGGGTGCCAAAACAGTTGATAAACGCCTGATTAAACTGGTTGAAATGTTTGACGGTCCTTAACTTGCGGGTCTGTCGACCCGAGCTCAAACCACGGTGGCTAATAATGTTATTATCGATGCACATAGGTGGTTGCGAATGGTATAGCTGCGCTCTTTTTTTGTATTGGTCGGTGATGTGAAATAGGCATTTGATGATATGTATCAAATAAATACACAGGCATTAAAGCTGGTCGGGGAAGAGCTGGATAAGGAGATTGGTCTCCTGGTCGATCTGCTTGCGCAGCCGCTGGAGTCTGTTGACTGGTCTGAATGTAACCGGGGTTTATCTCAACTTCACGGGGTGTTTTCGCTGCTGGAAATGGTCGGCGGGGAAATGCTTTTGGGTGAAATGCAGGAGACCCTTATAAAAGCAGAGGGTAGCTCCCTCGACGCAACGGCGGTGAATACCGTCAGGCACTCACTGGAGCTGATGCCCGGTTATGTGAGTCAGCTGCAAATGCATGGTAAGGATAGCCCTCTGTTTTTGTTGCCAGAGATCAATCAGTTGCGGGCAGCCCGCAAACAGCCTCTACTCAATGAATACCAGCTTTTGAATGGTTTAATGCCGGATGTGCCAACGATTTCCTCAGTGGAGCAGAAGGATAATCATTCAATCGAGGCGATCCGGGTCGCCCGACAGCTCTACCAACAGGGTTTGGCTCATGTTCTCAAGGGAAGTACTCGTCCCACCGCGATTAAAGTGATGGCCCATGGTATACAGCGCTTGCGCAATTCGCTCAGCGACGAAAAAGAGGCCATCTACTGGGCATTGGTATTCGATGTGTTGGGTGCACTTTATCGCGGTGCGCTTGGTTTTGAGCAGAGCCGTTTGCGAAGTCTTATGGCTGTTGAGCGGCAGCTGCGCATGCTGTCTGACAACGCACCTGCTGAACAAAGTTATCCCATATCCCTGCAACAGAATATGTTGGCCAATTTTCTGTTGTCCGGTATGAATACCGAGGGTGCTGCCAAACTGGCGGCTCGCCTTGGCATCTCACCACTGGATTTTACCGCTACCGATATCCGCAATGTGCGGGCTATGTTTGTGGAAGAGGGCAATCAGTCTTTTGTCGAGCGCCTTGCCGTGATCGCTACCCAGATTGAGCAATTGCGGAGCTTGCTGGATGATCAGGTGAAACAGGAAAGTATCGGGAGCGGACCCCTCAAGGAAGCCGCTGTACTTTTTTCTGCACTATCTGAAGAGTTGAAAAACTGTGGGCTGGGTCTGGCTGAAGAGCGTTGTTCTCAGCATGCTCTTGCCATTGGGAACCTGGCGGACAGTACATTGCCCTCTGGGATTATGGAGGAGATGGCAGATACGCTGCTATATCTGGACTCTATTATTCTGGAGCTCCAGTCGCGGCCGCACTCTGAAAGTGAACGCAGTCAAATTAATGCGTTGAGCATTAAAGAGGTTGTTGAAGAAAATATAATCAGTCATGCGCAGCGGCGAGTGTTGCAGGAGGCATCGAGTCATCTGGCCAGTATCATGCAGCTGACCTCGGATTATTGTGATGGTATTGCCGGCGATGAGCTGGCAAAACCATTGGCCGATAACTTCAAAATGATATTGGGTGCGGTTGGCATACTCGGTTTGACGCGCGCTGAGAACGTAACAGTCCGCTGTCTCGATATTATCAATCACAGCCTGGGCCCAGCCAGCCAGCTGCCACTGTCATCCATCATCGAGGTATTTGCCGATGCCGTGGTAAGCCTGGAGTACTACTTGGAAAATCGCCGCTGGAATCCCGATTTCGAAGATACTGTTCTTGGTGTGGCAGAAGAGTGTCTTGAGAAACTGGAAAGCTAGCTCTATACCTCTAGAGAAACAGCAGCCAATGTCCGATTATCACTTTGAGCCCTGTACCAGCATTCCCGAAGATAATGGCCGCCAACCGCTATTTCTGCTGGTGCGTGGTCAACAATTGCTCTGCCGGATGAGCCAGGACCCCAGTATCCTGTTTGATGTCGATGAAGTATATACATCAGGTCTGTCGGTGCATTTGCTCGGGCTGTTCCAGGGCTGCCCCTGTTATGTGGTGGATATGGCACATGCTCAGGTACTGCCGGCGGGGACTGAATGGCGTGATCTCCGTGCGTTGTTGCAGGTTCTCTCCGCTGAGTTTTTCAATCTGGCCGGACGGGCCTGTCAGGTTGCTCAATGGGATCTCCAGCACCGCTATTGTGGTTTTTGTGGCAGCCAGACGGTGGCTTCCCCAGGTGACCGGTCGCGGCGCTGCAATGCTTGTCATGCGTTTTTTTACCCCAGAATATCGCCTTGCGTGATCGTTCTGATAACCCGGGGCGATCATTGTCTGTTGGCCAGCAGTGCTCGCCATCAGGGAAAGTTTTACAGTGCGCTGGCAGGCTTTATTGAGCCAGGGGAATCGGCAGAACAGACCCTGCACCGTGAGGTGATGGAGGAAGTGGGTATTCGGGTGGATAACCTGCGTTATTTCGGAAGTCAATCCTGGCCGTTTCCAGGGCAGTTGATGATTGGCTTTCATGCCGACTATCACTCTGGCGATATCCAGGTAGACGGTATTGAAATCACCCAGGCGGACTGGTGGCGATTTGATCGTCTGCCTCCCTGCCCGGGTTCGCGAACCCTCTCGGGTCAACTGATCCAGCATTTTGTTGATGGCTGTCTGGGCATGGACCCACTCCCGTGACTGTTTCCACGTTAGTGCCGATCATCGTAGGTGCCATTTTTTTACTGCTGGCGCTGAAGTTGCTGTTGAGCGGGGGCATGCTCAAGGCCATCGTGCGAGCCTTACTGGGATTATCGTTTCTGGCAGCCAGTGCCATGTTTTTTCTCGGTGGCTACGACCTGCTGACCTATAAACGATTGCTGGTGGAGCAACCCGTGGCCACCTTGCAGTTTGTCAAACTGGCGCCACAGAACTACCGTCTGCTGCTTGTTCAGGTTGATGGAGAGGAGCACCACCTGCGGCTGTTGGGGGATCAGTGGCAACTGGATGCCCGGACCTTGCGCTGGCATCCTTCACTGGCCAGTATCGGCTTTAAATCCCAGTATCGGTTGGACAGAATCAGTGGCCGTTATGCCGATATAATTGAACAACGGCACGGCGAGCAAACGGTACACCCGCTGAAAATGAGCCCCTATGGTTTTGATACCTGGCAGGCACTCAGGCAGGTACCCTGGTTGCAGGAATGGGTCAGCGCCCAACAGGGCACTGCAACTTACCAGCCGATGGCGGACGGTGCTGTTTACGAGGTGACACTGGCCTATGGCGGGTTGTTTGCCCGCCCGATCAATAACGAAGCCAAGCGGGCAGTATCCGGTTGGTGATAATCTTCACGAACAAATGCGCGTTATTTCTAGAGAGTAGACAAATAGAGCAGATAGATAGGGGAGTCATACATTGGATTTTTTACTGGAATACGGACTTTTTCTGGCCAAAGTCGTTACGGTTGCGTTGTCTTTGGTGATAGTAATGGGATTGCTCATCAATCTTGGTGGCCGCATCCGCAAGCAGGAGGGTGTTCTGGAAGTTGAGAAAATCAACGATACCATCGAGCAGTTGGGAGATGCTGTGCAGGCAGCCATGCTCGGTAGCGCCGAAAGAAAAAAACTGACAAAGCAGAAAAAGAAGGATGCTAAAGAGCGGCTCAAGCAGGCATCAGAAAAGACACGGGTGTTTCTGCTGGCATTTAAGGGCGATCTTCGTGCCTCCGCGGTGGCAAGCCTGAGAGAAGAGATCACCGCTGTCTTGAGTCAAGCCAAGCCGGAAGACGAAGTGGTTGTGCTTCTGGAAAGTGCCGGGGGTATGGTGCATAGCTATGGTCTGGCCGCCAGTCAGCTCGATCGCATCAAGAAACGGGGTATTCCGCTCACCGTTTGTGTCGACAAAATAGCCGCCAGCGGCGGTTACATGATGGCCTGCGTGGCAGACAAGATTCTTGCAGCTCCTTTTTCCATGATCGGTTCTATCGGCGTGGTTGCCCAGCTGCCCAACTTCAACCGGTTGCTTAAAAAACACGATGTCGATGTGGAGTTACACACCGCCGGTGAATTCAAGCGAACACTGACGATGTTTGGCGAGAATACCGATGAGGGACGGGAAAAATTCATTGAGGATATCCAGGAAATCCATGACCTGTTCAAGGATTTTGTTGGTAGCCACCGAAAAAATCTGGATATCGACAAAATTGCTACGGGGCAGGTCTGGCTGGGCACCCGAGCGCTTGAGGAATCGCTGGTGGACGAACTCATGACCAGTGATGAGTACCTGGTTGATCGTTCAAATCAGGCGGATATTTATCAGGTCAGTTACCTGCACCACAAGTCCTTGCCTGAAAAATTGGGGCTGGCCACGGAAAATAGGGTGGACAGTCTATTACTCAGGTGGTGGAACCGGTTGTGTAACAGTCGTTACTCCGTCTGATCAATTGCGCCGGAGTTTTTCACTCACCGCGATCGGATTGGGGAAGTTGAACGTGACAATGTAGCTCGATACCAGAAAGGTCAATATGGCAGCGGCCTGAATCAGGTGCGATGCCATGACGCCAATCAGCGAGGCATTAAAAGCGACGTAGGCGATCAACAGGGAAAACTCGCTGATTTGACCAAGCCGGAAACCGAGATCCCAGGCCAGTACTTTCCTCTCGCTCTGGCGTTCGAGCAAGACGCGGAATATCACTGGTTTTAGAATCAGCATGGCTACCCCAAGTGTCGCCGCTGCGAGGGCGATCTCCGGCAGTAAGCCGAGATTAAAGCCGGCACCCAGAGAAAAGAAAAACATGATCAGAAAAAAGTCCCGCAGGGGCTTCAGTGTCAGGGCAATGTGCTGAGAGATGGGGCTTGAGGCGATGGTGATACCTGCCAGAAAGGCACCGATTTCCCGCG
>CATLZI010000160.1 GCA_950063125.1 uncultured Porticoccus sp.
TAAATCGCAGATTCAATGAAATTATCAATAATGATGAAGCGTTTAGACAAACCCTGCGTATTGATATGGCAGCCGTTTTCGAAAGAGACCCTGCTTGTAACCGACTGCTAGAGCCCTTGCTTTATTTTAAAGGCTTTCATGCGCTCCAAACACACAGGTTTGCTCATCATTTATGGCTAAAAGGCTCCATTGATTTTGCATTTTATCTGCAAAGCCAATCATCAAGAGTCTTTGGAGTAGATATACACCCAAAAGCTAAAATTGGCAGCGGCATTATGTTTGACCATGCCACCGGTATCGTCATCGGCGAAACGGCCATCGTCGAAGACTGCGTGTCCATCCTGCAATCAGTGACCCTCGGCGGCACCGGCAAGGAGTCCGGTGACCGTCATCCCAAAGTGCGACGCGGCGTGATGATTGGTCCGGGCGCAAAAATTCTCGGCAACATCGAAATTGGTGCCGGTTCCAAAATAACCGCCGCCAGCGTGGTATTGAACGATGTCCCCCCCCACTCTGTGGTTGCAGGTGTTCCGGCAACCGTTGTGGGCACGATTGATACTGACTCCCCTGCCGAACTGATGGACCAGGGGCTTACCGGCTGCTGCGACTGAACCAGGAAACTATCCATGTCCAAACTGAAACACGAGACCGAACTTCTCAAGGAAGCCCTGCGGGTGGGAATGATCTATGCGGAAAAACGTGGTGCCGCAAAATTTGAAGCCAGCGACTCAGCCAACGAAAAAATCGAATACATTTATAAACTTCTGGTGCACGACAAACTGATTCAGCCACTGGCCAATGAACAGCATGATATCGTCCACATGAAGCATAAACTGGCACTGTGGATGGCGCGGCAATTACCTGCCGGACACCGGTTACTGCAATGACAGTTGTCTCCCCTGGCTCAGCTGTCCCCCGACGGGTATTTCTGAATATGATCCGTCAGGCAAAGTGAACTCGTAACCCTTGAGACAATCAAACGTCTCAACCGGAAGATTTGCATACGACAATATCGCTCTCTTCCACAGGATGTCGTTCAGGTAATTCCTGTGCCGACGACAAAATAACAGAATGACTAGCTCTGGAGTGTCCGTGAAATATATCAGCTTATTAATAGGTATTATCTTTTCGATCTCGGCGTTGGCAGAAACCCTCGAAGAGGGTTATGAAGCTGTCCGCAGTGGCAAGCTGGATGAAGGCTATGCCATTCTCTCCGAACTGGCTGCCACAGGTGATGCCGATGCACAATATGGTGTTGCGATTCTCTACAAAGAGGGCTGGGGGACGGACAAAGACATCAAAACAGCCTTTGACTATTACCAAAAAGCCGCCCTCCAAAACCACCCGGGAGCACTGTTCGAAATGGGCTGGTTTTATCAGGCTGGCGAGAACGTGACTCAGGACTATGCCGAGGCCATAAAATGGTACGAGAAGGCAGCCAACGAGGGTCATCCTGTCGCAATGTACGCATTGGGCGGCTTGTACTATAACGGTCTTGGCACGACAAAAAGTGAAGACAAGGGTATGGTGTGGTTCAAAAAATCAGCCGATAAGGGCTATCCACCAGCGCTGGAATTCGTCAATGAACCATTGCGCTAGCTAGATTGCGATGATTCACACAGTACCGGAAAGGCCACGTGGGCATTTCCGGTACTGGCGGCTCTACACCGTTTCAACCAAACCAAACGCTGCTATGCCGCGTTTATGTTGGTGGATCACGCAATATTCACAATGCAGGAAATCACGGAGGACATATCCTGCCCACCACGGCTATCATCGAGAGTTCTGTCACCCAGAATCGGGCTAGTGACGGGTCATAATTCTGTCCAGCAAGCCCATGGCAAAGGCAGAAACCACAAAGGTCATATGTAACACGACGTACCAGAGAATCTTGTCGTTCGCTATTTCCGGGGCATTCATGAAAATTTTCAGCAAGTGAATCGACGAAATGGCCACAATGGACGCCGCCACCTTGTTTTTCAGTGAGCTAGTATCGAGCTTACCCAGCCAAACCAGTTTGTCGGTGGACTCGTCCAGATCCAGCTGTGAGACAAAATTCTCATAGCCGGCAAACATCACCATGACAATCAGGCCGCCCACCAAGGCAATATCCACCAGCGAAAGCACCACCAGAATCAGGTCCATTTCCGACATGGTCAGAATCATGGGTACAGTGTGCGCCACCTCGATAAAAAACTTTACGCCCAGTGCCAGCAACGCAAAGCTCAGTCCGAAATAGATCGGAGCAAGCAACCAGCGGGCAGCATACATGGTGTTCTCAAATATCTTTTCCATTCCAACTCTCTATGTAAAAACGACTAGCAAGGAGGTCCATCCACTGACGGGATGCTCGGCTGGGGTCGGCCCGATTGACCAGCCCCCCCATTTTCCTGCCATTAACACCAATGGCAGGCCAGAAAAAAGGGCCATTTTTCAATGGCCCTGTTTTGCTTCGCCGTGCAGTTTATCCTACAAAGCACGCTCGTGAACATTTAAAGCAGCCATTGACCTGCTGAAAATGTTTTTTCGCCTCCCTCATTGCCGCCTGGCAGGTTGGGAAATTACCCAGGGATTTCTGATCCACAGAATTTGGCAAATCCGGACACCAGGTGCCCAGGTTGTGGACAATATGATTGCCATTTTCCTGTGGTTTTTTCGTCACAATATATCTAGCCATAGAACCCTTCATCATTTTATTGTTAGCCAATACCCACTGCATTAACATGTGGTTAATACAGCATTAGCCGCATATGAAACAGAAGCTGAAATCAACTGCGGAACTATTAAAACTATCGATTTTTTAATAAGTTATCAATAAATTAATCGCGCCGCTCAATGACATTTTTCTGGCCAGAAATCAGTTTTTTGGACGACAAAAATTTGACTTGTCCGCCGGATTTTGGATAACCCGAACTGGATTTTTCTCTGCAAGGCACATTCATAATGAACCGTTTGTACAGCAAATATTTTACGCCGACTCGGCGACAAGCTTTGGGAATCTTCACCGGCTTAAAATATACTGACCGGCCTTACACAAGAATGGCGCACTGAGAAGAAGGAGCCCCCATGCCCGGCCTACTGTCCGATACCGATCCCAGCGGTTTACTGGAATATTCCGTGGTCTTCACCGACCGTTCACTGAACCACATGTCCAAGCGCTTTCAGGCGGTGATGAATGACATCTCCAGCACATTAAAGCGGGTTTACCACGCCGAAGCCGTTGTGGTGGTCCCCGGTGGCGGCACCTACGGTATGGAAGCGGTAGCGCGTCAGTTCGCCACGGATAAAAAATGCCTGGTGATTCGCAACGGCTGGTTCAGCTACCGCTGGAGCCAGATTCTGGAAATGGGCAACATCAGCGATGATATTACTGTGATGAAAGCACGGGCAGTGGATACTGATCCCGAACAACCCGCACTGGCCCCTGCCCCCATTGATGAAGTCACCGCCTGGATTCACGCAGAAAAACCGGCGATGGTTTTTGCTCCCCATGTGGAAACCGCCGCTGGCATGCTCCTGCCCGATCACTATATTCGAGCGGTGGCGGATGCCGTTCACGCAGTGGGTGGCCTGTTTGTGCTCGACTGCATTGCGTCGGGCACGCTCTGGGTAGATATGCAGGCCTGTGGCGTCGACATCCTGATCAGTGCACCGCAAAAAGGCTGGAGCGCATCGCCCTGCAGTGCGCTGGTCATGCTGGGGGAAGAGGCGCGACAGCGCATTGACCACACCACCAGTAGCAGCTTTGCCTGCGACCTGCGCAAATGGCTACAGATCATGGAAGCCTATGAGAATGGTGGCCACGCCTACCACGCCACCATGCCCACCGACGCCCTGCTGAAATTCCGCGACACCATGCAGGAAACCGAAGCCTATGGCTTCGACAAGGTAAAACAGGAGCAGCTTGAGCTGGGGCAGAAAGTTCGCCAACTACTTACCGACCGGGGGTATAAAAGTGTTGCCGCCGAGGGTTTCCAGGCGCCCGGGGTCGTGGTCAGTTATACCGATGATCCGGATATTCAAAATGGCAGAAAATTTCTGGAACAGGGCCTGCAGATCGCAGCCGGAGTACCCTTGCAATGCGATGAGCCGGAAGGCTTCAGAACCTTCAGAATTGGTTTATTTGGTCTCGACAAACTGCACAACATCGAGCGCACCGTCGCCCATCTTCGTAGTGCGTTGGAAAACATGTCAGGATAACGACGGTTAACAGCGGCCACCCTTTATTCGACAAGTTCAGTAATATAAGCCGCTGCAGTTGAACAGACTGCGCAGGAAGCACTCATACAACAGAACGGTTATCGAATAGCACAGCGGAGATGGGCGGATCAGCATGAAAAATGGCAACATGGGTATCAGCCGGATTGCATTCTGGCTCGGCATCGGCGCACTTGGTCTACTGATGCTACTACTGATGGTTCAGATTGACCGGCAGTGGACCCGCATGAACGATATCACCCGACTGATGCAGGAACAGGCTCAGGACATTCGCTCTACCCGGGGCGTTTTACGCAATCTGGAACAGACGGTCCGCACTGCGCGCTTCAATACGTCCGAGGTGGATGACCGCTTGAGTGACACCGCTGACCGGACAGATGCCTTTGAGCGGGCAAGACTGGCCACACAACAGGCCAATTACGCGCAGGGGGACTGGCTGATGCTGGCATTCGGCAGCGGCCTCACCACCCTGACACCACTGGTCTCGGGCGACGCCTACTCCTCGGAAGTTCAGCAATATGTTCTCGAATCCCTGCTGGTTCGGGATCCGGACACACTGGAGTGGAGCGGGCTACTGGCAGAAGACTGGCAGATATCCGATGACGGACTCACCATCAACTTTACCCTGCGCCGCGATATCAGCTTCTCCGACGGGATAGCCATGACCGCCAAGGATGTGCAGTTCACGTTTGAATTCATCATGAACGAAGCCATTGCCGCACCTCGAAGCCGTGCCTATCTGTCACGGATTGAGCGGGTCACCGCGCTGGACAATTACCACGTGGAGTTTGTCTTCAAGGAGCCCTACTTCAACAGCCTGCAACTGGCAGGTGGTTTGACGATCCTCCCGGAACATTTCTATAAGCGCTTCCTGGATGAGCCTCGCACCTTTAATGAGAGCCGCGGACTATTGTTGGGTTCAGGCCCGTATCGACTCAAGGATCCGGAAAACTGGACCCCCGACCAGGGCCGGGTTGAACTGGAGCGCAACCCCCGGTACTGGGGCCCAGTGGATGGATCGTTCGACCGGATTGTGTGGCGTATTATTGAAAATGACAGCGCCCGCCTCACCAGCTGCCGCAACGGGGATATGGATCT
>CATLZI010000161.1 GCA_950063125.1 uncultured Porticoccus sp.
TGTCATCAATAGTGTGGCTTCAAAGACCAGGCTCTCCACCGAGATACTGACCAGGTCCGTGGTCATGATTTCTGTCAGGGGCGTGTCCGCACTGCGACCTTCGGCAACCACGCGGATACGCAAATCGCGATCGGTGACCAGACCACACAACCGGCCTCTGTCGTCCACGACCATCACAGACGATACCCGTTCAGCCGTCATTAATCTCGCCACCTCGGCAACGGTCTGATCGGCAAGCGCGACCACCGGCTCGCGGGAACGAATGTCGCCAACCCGACGGGTAAGCTGATAACTCTGTTCGCGAAACCGCACGGCATGGCGCAAACGGTTGGCATGTGCACGATTGAAGAAACGGTCAAAGGGTCGGCTGGCAGAGCGCAATGACTGAAACAGGTCCCCATCAAGCTGGTAAACCAGTCCGTCCTCAATCACTGTCAACTGGTTGGTAATGGCGTCGCCGGTCAGCAACGACGGGTAACCAAAATAACCACCGGGCTCCAACCGATCGAGTAGCTGCCCCTCGCTGTCGCGCACTTCAAACGCACCCGTGCGAACCACATACAGACGCGGGCTGGAATAGTCGAGGACCGCGCTGGGATCGCCGGCACGGTAATAGGCAATCTGTACTTTACTGGCGGCGCGACCAAGCATCTCCGCGGGAAGCTCATCAAAGGGTGGGCACCCGGCAAGAAATTCTCTGATTGCGGCCACTTCTACACTGACGGTCATATAACCTGTCTCAATACAATTACCCGTTACGCTACCCGAAAGCCATTACGCTAACTGAATGCACCTATTCTATTTGAAAGATAGCCCCGAGAGGGTATCTGTAACAATTAGGCGAAAGTGGAAGGAGAAAGCGAAATGAGAAAGAAGAGGCAGCGGCACTCGCAGAACCCACACCAGCGTCTGCCAAAAAAGCCTTGTAACGGAAAATTTGCACCTTCTCAAACAGCACAGATACGTTTTGTTGTCGAGTGAAATGATTAACCCGAATGACATAGCTTGACACATCCATTGCCAGGCCGGTTAATCGGGTCGACGACACAACAACCAAGAATCAACACCGGGAGATGGCTTTTGTGGACGCAATCAAACCGACCATGCTGATTATTAATGCGGGCTCTTCCAGTATCCGCTTTGCCCATTACCGGGTTGACGAGTCATTGAAGCAGATACTGCATGGCCGGATTGAGCGAATCGGTATCCCCGGAACCCGGTTGATAATGATGGATATTTCTGGCGAAACCATCGACAGGGCCATCGACATACCTGCCGACCCCACGGCGATGGCCGCGTCTTTCTCGGACTGGCTGGAAGCATCGGAGATCATGTCATCGGTTCAGGCGGTCGGCCATCGACTGGTTCACGGCCTGTCACATACCGAGCCGGAGCGGATTACCCCGGCACTGCTGGCCGAACTGGCGGGCATCAGTCCCTTTGCGCCAGAGCATCTGCCCCGCGAGCTGGCGTTGATCGACGCTTTGCAGAAACGTTTTCCCTCCCTGCCACAGGTAGCCTGCTTCGATACGGCGTTCCACACCAGCATGCCACGGGTGGCACAACTGCTGCCCATTCCCCGCCGCTTCGAGGCGTTGGGTGTGCGGCGCTATGGTTTTCACGGCCTTTCCTATACGTACCTGATGGAAGAACTGGCCAGTCTCGGCGACAAAGCGGCCACAAAAGGCCGGGTAATTCTTGCCCACCTCGGCAATGGTGCCAGTCTTGCTGCTGTCTGCAATGGCAAAAGCATTGATACCAGCATGGGGTTCACACCGACCTCCGGGTTGCCCATGAGCAACCGTACAGGAGACTTGGAACCCGGCGTGGCCAGCTATCTGGAACAACGGGAAAATATTACTGCGACAGAATTCCAACGGCTGGCCAGTCGTGAATCTGGCCTGTTGGGAATTTCCGAAACCAGCGCTGATGTGCGGGAACTGTTGGCCATGGAGGACACCGACAATCGAGCCAGGGAGGCGCTGGCTCTGTTCTGTTACCAGACCAAAAAATGGCTCGGCGGCTATACCGCTGCCCTGGAGGGACTCGACACACTGGTCTTCAGCGGTGGTATCGGCGAAAACGCTCCGGTTATCCGCGCACGCATCTGTGAGGGGCTCGGCTATCTCGGCATTACTCTGGACCCCCAGGCCAATGCCGACAATGCTGAGGTGATCTCATCCGGAACCAGCGCGGTCACAGTGCGTGTGATTGCCACTGATGAAGCGCTGATTATCGCCAGATCTGTCCACCGCCTCCTGCAGTTCGCCCCCTGACCATCCGCAGCGATGTTATTTGCAACCGGGCTATCCATCATTGCAACCGGCCAGGTTGGACACTTATCCGGATCGGTCATACCCCACAGTCAACACCCTCAGTCAACAGTGGCTGACGACCGGCTTTTTTGACTATGATGAACATTCTGTTACCGGGTAAGGGAACATTCTATGCAACACCAACATTCAGCGGGCAGTGGCATGGTGCAGAATCATCAGCCACTGACAGCGGAGCACCTGCAAAAAATTGATGCCTACTGGCGTGCCGCCAATTATCTGTCAGTGGGACAGATCTACCTACTGGATAACCCGCTACTCAGAGAACCGCTGACACAGGCACATATCAAACCCCGGCTACTCGGCCACTGGGGCACCACACCCGGACTGAATTTTGTTTACGTACATCTCAACCGGGTCATCAAAGCGCTGGATCTCAATATCCTCTACATCACAGGCCCCGGCCACGGCGGACCGGGCATTGTGGCCAACACCTGGCTGGAGGGCACTTACAGTGAGACGTACCCGGAAGTTTCCCCGGATGAAATCGGGATGAAACGTCTGTTCAAACAGTTTTCATTCCCCGGCGGCATTCCCAGTCATGTGGCGCCGGAAACCCCCGGCTCAATCCATGAGGGCGGCGAGCTGGGTTATGCGCTCTCCCACGCCTTCGGCGCTGCGTTCGACAACCCGGATCTGATCGTGGCCTGTGTAGTGGGCGATGGCGAAGCAGAAACCGGCCCCCTGGCCACCAGCTGGCACTCCAACAAGTTTCTCAATCCCGTGCACGACGGCGCGGTTCTGCCCATCCTGCACCTGAACGGTTATAAGATTGCCGGGCCTACCGTACTGGCCAGAATTCCCCACGATGAGTTGAAAGCATTGTTTACCGGCTACGGTTACAAACCCTACTTTGTGGAAGGTGACTCCCCCGAGGCGATGCATCAACAAATGGCGGCAACACTCGACAGTGCCATCGCTGAGATCAGTCAGATTCAGGCTGAAGCCCGCAGCAATGGCTTTAAGGTGCGCCCCCGCTGGCCGATGATCATCCTCCGTTCCCCAAAGGGCTGGACGGGTCCGAAAACTGTCGATGACAAACCTGCCGAGGGCACCTTCCGCGCCCACCAGGTGCCGATGGGGGATATGCGTCATCCCGGGCACCTGGAAATACTGGAAAACTGGTTGCGGAGTTACCGGCCCGAGGAACTGTTCGACCAACAGGGCAAACTCATCGATGAATTGGCAGCGCTGGCACCCAAGGGTGAACGCCGTATGGGTGCCAACCCACACAGCAACGGCGGACTGCTATTGAAGGACCTTAGCCTGCCGGATTTCAGAGACTATGCCGTCGCTGTGGAGACACCCGGTGGAGTGGACTGTGAATCCACCCGGGTGCAGGGACAGTTTATCCGCGATGTCATCACCCACAACCCGGAAAACTTCCGGGTATTCAGCCCGGATGAAACCAATTCAAACCGCTGGAATGCGGTATTCGAGGTGACCAACCGCTGTTCCACCGCCGAAATTCTGCCCGGTGACGAGCATGTGGCAGCCGATGGCCGGGTGATGGAAATGCTCAGTGAGCACCAGTGTGAAGGCTGGCTGGAAGGCTACCTGCTGACGGGTCGACACGGCTTTTTTTCCTGCTATGAGGCCTTTATTCACATTGTCGATTCCATGTTCAACCAGCATGCCAAATGGCTGGATGTGGCCGGCGATATCGCCTGGCGACCACCGATAGCGTCCCTCAATTACCTGCTGTCATCCCATGTCTGGCGCCAGGACCACAATGGCTTCAGTCACCAGGATCCGGGCTTCATCGACGTGGTTGCCAACAAACAGGCCAAAATCATCCGCGTTTATCTGCCGCCGGATGCCAATACCCTGCTGTCGGTTACCGATCACTGCCTGCGCAGCCGCAACTACGTGAATGTCATCGTAGCCGGCAAGCAGTCCGCACCCCAGTGGCTGACCATGGATCAGGCGGTCAAACACTGCTCCGCCGGTATCGGCATCTGGTCCTGGGCCGGCAATGAGGGGGAAGAAGAACCGGATGTGGTGATGGCCTGCTGCGGTGATGTACCTACCCTGGAGACCATGGCAGCCGTATCCATCCTGCGCGAAGCATTGCCGGCGGTGAAAATCCGGGTCGTCAATGTGGTGGATCTGATGCGCCTGCTGCCCGACAGCAAGCATCCTCACGGCTTGTGCGATGCCAACTTCGATGCCTTGTTTACGGCGGACAAACCGATTATTTTTGCCTACCACGGCTATCCGCTGCTGATTCACCGGCTCACCTATCGGCGCCATAATCACCAGAACCTGCATGTACACGGGTTCCAGGAGGAAGGTTCTACCACCACGCCCTTTGATATGACGGTTCGAAACAGGCTGGACCGATTCCATCTGGCGATGGCAGCCATCGACCACCTGCCCCATACCGGTCGCCAGGGGATTGAGTTGAAGCAACAACTCCATACCAAGTTGACCGAGCACAAGTCCTATATCAATGAATACGGGCAGGATATGCCAGAGGTAATCAACTGGCGATGGACGAGAGCTGGGACAACGTCATGACAATCTGTTTACACCTGGTTAAGCCATCACCGCATACCGGTCCCTGTTCGTAGGGTAGACATTGGGTTGGCAGGGAATCATTTAGCACTGTATAAAAGTATTGCTTTAACCACTGAAAATAATCATTGAGACTGAACAATAAAACAACAGGAGTAAGGATGGACATCAAAACCTTTGCCGAACTGATCGACTGGACCCGCCAACTGCATGCGCATTTGGCACATTGTCTCGATAAGGGTATCGGCGAGAATCAGGAAGAACGTGCCAAATTATTGCTTGCCTATCTGTCGAATCACGAGGCAGAGATGGAGAGAATGGTCGCCCAGTTTGAACTGCAGGCAGACCAGAAAGCGATGCAGACCTACGTTTACGACTATCTGTCACACCAACCGATCAAGATCTCCCAACCCTGCGAAATCCCTT
>CATLZI010000162.1 GCA_950063125.1 uncultured Porticoccus sp.
CGCGTTTCAGGTGAAAGCACCCAGAATCTCGGCGTAGTTCCCGACATCGAACTGCCTGCATTTTATGATGCTGAAATCGTTGGCGAAAGCAGCGAAAAAAATGCACTTCCTTGGGACAAAATAAATGCCGTCCCCCATCGCCGCTATAACCTGACAGATCTACCCGTTGACAGATTGGTTGAACGTCACAAGTCCCGACTCAGCCAGGATCCCGACCTCCGCTACCTCAGTGATGAGCTGACACTGATGAAAGAGCGCAGAGCACAGCAATCGATATCACTGAATGAAGAGCAACGTCGCCAAGAGGCCAAGGAGTATGATTTAACAAGGTTGGCCATTGAAAACAAACGCCGGTCTGCAAAGGGATTAGCGCCCTATGAGACCGTCGAGGAATGGCAGGCAGAAAATTCTGTCGACGCTGACCCGGATGGGGAGATGACAATACCGCTGCCAGAACGCGATCCACTACTCTATGAGACCGGCAATATCTTTGCCGATGTACTGATAATGAGTGATGCCAGATCCATGTTGGTACAACAGCCTTGAACCAATAACAGCCCTGAGCCGGTAGACAGCTTGAGCCGATGCACAGCCTGACCAGCTGTGATCTGATATTATCCATCAGCTTGAAGTCAATCAAAGTAGCCGGATGACCAACTAAAAAGTATGCTCGGAACACCTGCTGTGACCGCTGGAACAAGACATGTATATCGTTTCTTTTAACGTAAACGGGTTGCGCGCCCGCCTTCATCAGCTGAAAGCCGTTATCGACAAATATGCTCCGGATGTTATCGGCCTCCAGGAAACCAAGGTTGAAGATGCGCTGTTTCCCATCGATCAGATACAGGAAATGGGTTACGATGCAATTTATCACGGTCAGAAAGGTCACTATGGCGTTGCCCTGCTCTACCGGACACCCATCTCTGACCACATGAGGGGGCTACCTGGCAATCCGGAAGACCACCAGAGAAGGCTGATTTACGGAAAATTCGCGCTTAACAACCGTACAGTCCATGTCTATAACGGGTACTTCCCCCAGGGCGAAAACCGAAGCCACCCTCAGAAATTCCCCTGTAAAGAGCAGTTCTACAAAGACCTAACACACCATTTATCGAGCGCTCACACCAATGGCGACCACGTCATTGTGATGGGTGATATGAACATAGCCCCTCTCGACCGCGATATTGGTATTGGCGACGAAAACCGCAAACGCTGGCTGCGCAGTGGTAAATGCTGTTTTCTGCCCGAAGAGCGGACATGGCTATTTAGCCTCCAGAACCTGGCACTGAAAGACAGTTTTGATTATTTTCATCCGGAAGAACCCAACCGATTCAGTTGGTTCGACTACCGCAGCCGGGGGTTTGAAGCAGCACCGAAGCGTGGTCTCCGAATTGACCTTATTCTCGCCTCGGAAAACCTCCTACCTATTACCACGGATGCCGGTATTGATTACCAGATCAGAGCCATGGAAAAACCCTCTGACCACTGCCCAATCTGGTTGTCTCTCGAGCCCTGATGAAAAGATCTTGTCAACCGATACCTCACCGGTACGTTCTAAGGAGCATTACTGGAAACTGGAGTACCCGGCATGCAAAAATTTCCCATTATCGGCCTGCTGGCCACCTCAATCATATTTGGCATGGCGCCGGCCCTGGCCGGGGATCGCGACCACAAACCGAATTTCCGTGCTGAGCATCGGCATGAACACCCGCGCAATGATCGCGTAAGCCATCGGGACGATTATCGATATTATCAAAGGTATGACCAATACCGTGATCGCAGGTTTTATTCACACGACAACAGGCACTACAAGTACAGAAAACACTATGGTCATTCCGGCAGGCACAAAAAAAATGATCACTATCGGAGAAGTATCTCGGATGATTACATCTACATCATTGGTGGGGCAGTGCTGTTAAATGAAATATTGCATCACCGTCATTGACAGAGCGCCAGTTGTCCATATTGCTGACCTTATTGGATAATCCAACAGGTAACGACAAAAGGAACGGGACCCTGACACAGCAATCTATGGAAAACTTTTTGTCGTCGGTAGAGCGCAGGGCCTACGCCATCGCAGTAACCTCCCTTACCGACAGGGAGGATGCGCTGGATATTGTGCAGGAGGCCATGACCCAGCTGGTGGTCAGCTATGCACATAAGCCATGCGACGAATGGCGCCCGTTGTTTTATCGAATATTACAAAGCAAAATCAATGACTTGCACCGTAAAAGAAAATTTCAGAGACAGTTTAAAGGATGGCTTTCCCACTTCAGGGACAAACAGGGCGACGAGACCGAAGAAGACCCTATCGAAGCTGTTGCAGGGCCTGACAGTACAACGCCGCATACACGGCATGAGCGCGAGCGCCAGATAAGCGTTTTGAAAGAGGCGTTGACCCGCCTTCCCCCTCGTCAACAACAGGTTTTTATGTTGCGCTGCTGGGAAGGCCTCAGCACAAAAGAAACAGCAATAGCCATGAAGTGCAGTGAGGGCAGCGTTAAAACCCATTATTCCCGGGCATTAATCAAGCTTCGGGACACACTGGGAGATTATTGGTATGACTGATCTAGAGAAACAACTACAGGACACCTTGCGTCACTCTGAAAACGGGCTTGACGCTGCAACAGCCCGTCGCCTTGTGGCAGCAAGAAACACGGCTCTCAATGCGGTCAATCAGCACAAGTGGCCAAGGGTTTTTATCCCGGTTGTCAGCATGGCAGCAATCTCCCTGGTAGCAGTGATATTGGTGTTCTCACCACCCACACAAAATCTGCAGCAAAATAGCTCCCCTCAAGAAGAGTTGATGCTCAGTGAAGAAATCGATCTTTACGAAGATATGGAATTCTATTCCTGGCTGGCCAGCGACACGTCCAATCTGAAGGGCTGATACATGTATAAAAGCATATTCTATCGCGGTTATTTTTTACGAGCTGTGTTCACCTTTGTCCTGATTTGGACCTGCTCACTGCCTGGACAGGCCTACCAGGGTGAATCTTTTGTCCCGGCCAATAGCCATCTCAGTCAGGTCAAAAATCCCTTCGAGGCTACCGCAAGCCATCCTCATTATGCTGAAAAAGACAAAGTTCACCCTTCCAAACACCACAAGAAGGACTGGAAGCATCGTTATGAATCGATGACGCCTGCAGAGAGAGAAAAACTGGAGAAACGACGTGAGTATTTTAAATCACTTTCGCCGGAAGAGCGCCAACGCATCCATCAGGCACGTGAAAAATTTCGTAGCCTGCCCCCTGAGAAACGGGAAGCGTTAAAAGAACAATGGCGCAGCATGTCACCTGAACAGCGAAAGGAATTCCACAGAAAGATTGGTCGGGATGGCAACTTCTCAGAAAAAAACAGGGACTAAAAAACCGGCCAGAAGACCGGTTTTTTTACAGTTTACCCATCACTCAGAGCTGCGCTTCAATGGCGGGAATCAGCTCAAACAAATCACCGACCAGACCATAATCTGCCACTTGGAAAATAGGTGCCTCCGGATCTTTGTTAATCGCTACAATGACTTTGCTATCTTTCATACCTGCCAGATGCTGAATCGCGCCTGAAATACCAACGGCAATATACAGGTCCGGTGCAACAATTTTACCTGTCTGGCCCACCTGCATATCATTTGGCACGAAGCCGGCATCCACTGCTGCACGGGATGCTCCCATTGCCGCACCCAGCTTGTCGACCAGCTTTTCCAGCATAGCGAAACCCTCGCTACTGCCCATGCCACGACCACCGGCAACCACGACCCGGGCAGAGGTCAATTCCGGGCGCTCGGAAACGGCCAGCTCCTGGCCTACAAAGGTACATGTATCCTGGTTGTGTACACTGGAAATCTGTTCAATGGTGGCACTGCCTCCCTCTGCCGCAGCCGCCTCAAAAGCCGTGGAGCGCACAGTGAGCACCTTAACTTCATCGCTGCTTTGCACTGTCGCGATGACATTGCCCGCATACACTGGCCGCTTGAAGGTGTCCGGGCTTATTACCTCGCTGATATCTGAAATAGCCTGCATATCAAGCAGAGCAGCCACTCGCGGCATCAGATTTTTTCCAGTCGTGCTGGCTGGCGCCAGGACATGACTGAAACCCTCGGCAAGCTCGGCAACCAGGGGGGCCATATTCTCGGCCAGGTGATGACTATAGACCGGATTGTCAGCCAGCAGCACTTTTTTGATACCAGACACCTTTGACAGTGTGTCAGCCACGCCGGCGCAATTGGAGCCCGCCACCAATACGACAATATCACCACCAATCGCCTGCGCCGCGCTGACACTGTTCAGCGTCGAAAGCCTAAGATCACTGTTATCATGTTCAGCAATAATCAGAATACTCATCAGATCACCTTCGCTTCATTTTTCAGTTTGTCCATCAACTCCTCAACACCGGCCACTTTAATACCCGCCGCTCGCTGCGCAGGCAGTTCAACCTTTAGCAGCTTAACGCGCGGCGAAATGGAAACACCCAGCTCATCCGGGGTCGAAGTATCCAGAGGTTTCTTTTTGGCCTTCATAATATTGGGGAGAGAGGCATAGCGCGGTTCATTTAAGCGCAGATCGGCAGTCACAATTGCCGGCAAGGTAAGCGCCAGTGTTTGTAACCCGCCATCAATCTCACGGGTAACCGTCGCCTTATTGTCACCCGTCAGCTCAAGTTTTGATGCAAAGGTGCCCTGAGGGTACCCAGTCAGCGCCGCGAGCATTTGCCCGGTCTGATTATTATCACCGTCAATGGACTGTTTACCCATCAGAACAAGGTCCGGTTGTTCGCGATCACACAACACTTTCAGACACTTGGCGATGGCCAAGGGCTCGAGCACATCTTCTGTAACAACCAACAGAGCTCTGTCTGCGCCCAGTGCCAGTGCCGTACGCAACTGTTCCTGAGCCTGTTGAGGCCCTATTGAAACGACAACAATTTCATTGACAAGGCCCTGCTCCTTGAGACGTACTGCCTCCTCCACAGCAATTTCGCAGAAAGGATTAATCGACATTTTGACATTATTGAGATCAACGTCGGCAGCATCGGCTCGGGGTCTCACCTTGACGTTGTAGTCCACCACGCGCTTGATAGCGACAAGTACTTTCATGGAATACCCTTTGAAATTCATTGGTTAGCATTGAGGGGTGCTAATCATGCCGCCACCATCAAGCCAAATCAAGGCAAAGGGCGGTTTTCAGACAATCAATTACTGACCTCGTAGTACTGACTGGCGGGTCCTAAATCCGCATGGCACCGTGGGTCTATACAGGCTAGAATTCACA
>CATLZI010000163.1 GCA_950063125.1 uncultured Porticoccus sp.
ACCAATGTGCCCGAGGGCGAGGTGGATATGCGCACGGTGGCCGGTCATCCCAATCGCGATGATCTCGGCGAGCGCCAATTGCCCTTTACCCGGGAAATCTATATCGACCGCGAGGATTTCAACGAAGACAGCAGCCTGTCCCGCAAGAAATTCAAGCGGCTGGTGCCCGGCGAGTGGGTGCGGCTGCGCGGTGCCTGTGTCATTCAGGCCAATGAGGTGGTGAAGGATGACCGCGGTGAGATCGTCGAGATTCTGGCGGAAATGATTCCCGGCACCCACGGCGAAGACCCGCCCGAGGGCATTCGTCCCCGCGGTGTGGTTCACTGGGTATCCGCGACGGAGTACGTGGACTGTGAAGTGCGGCTCTATGACCGGCTGTTCAGCGATCCGGCGCCGGATGCGGGCGATCGCAACTTCCTCGACTTCATCAACCCGGCATCGCTGACGGTATTGTCCGGTTGCAAGGTCGAAATCGGTCTTGCGGAGGCCGTTGCAGGGGATAACTATCAGTTCGAGCGGGAAGGTTATTTCTGTCGGGATACGGAAGCCGGTAGCGAGAATACCCTGGTGTTTAACCGCACCATCGAACTCAGGGATAACTGGAAAAGCTGACCGTCGGGGTCCAACTGAAGACCCCGCTTATTGATAAGACAAGGCACTATGGCACTGACTCTATACAACACTCTGACCCGGCAGAAAGAAGTCTTCAAACCCATCGAGGCGGGCAAGATTCGCATGTACGTCTGCGGTATCACCGTTTACGACTACTGCCATATCGGTCACGCCCGGGTACTGGTGGCGTTTGACGTGATCACCCGCTACCTGAGAACCCGGGGCTGGGACGTCACCTACGTCCGCAACATTACCGACATCGACGACAAGATTCTCAACCGCGCCAACGACAATGGCGAACCCTACATGGCGCTCACCGACCGGATGATCGACGCCATGCACGGGGACGAGGATGCCCTCGGTGTGCTGCGGCCCGACCTGGAACCCCGCGCTACCGCCTATATGGACGATATTCTCGCCATGGTGCAGATTCTGGTGGACAACCACTACGCCTATGCCGCCGACAATGGCGATGTCTACTACCGGGTCAGCCGGTTTGCCGACTACGGCAAACTCAGTGGTCGCAACCCCGAAGACCTGCTGGCCGGTGCCCGCGTCGAGGTGGACGAAGCCAAGGAAGACCCGCGCGATTTTGCGCTCTGGAAAAGTGCCAAACCCGGCGAAGTGAGTTGGGAATCTCCCTGGGGACCCGGTCGTCCCGGCTGGCATATTGAGTGCTCTGCCATGTCCACCTGCTGTCTGGGAGATACCTTCGATATCCACGGTGGCGGGCCGGATCTGCCGTTTCCTCACCACGAAAACGAAATCGCCCAGAGCGAAGCCGCCACCGGTAAAAAATACGTGCATTACTGGATGCACGCCGGTGCGGTGCGGGTGGACAACGAGAAAATGTCCAAGTCACTGAACAATTTCTTCACCATCCGCGAAGTGCTGAAAAAATATCATCCGGAAGTGGTGCGCTACTTCCTGCTGTCCAGTCACTACCGCAGTCCCATCAATTATTCCGAAGAGAATCTGATCGAGGCCAAGGGCGGCCTCGACCGTTTCTACACCGCGTTGCTTCCCTTTACCGAAGTGGCTCCCGCAGCTCTCGATACACTGCACGCCAGTGACTACTACCGCCGTTTTGTCGAATCCATGGATGACGACTTCAACACCCGCGATGCACTGGCCGCCATGTATGACCTGGTGCGGGACATGAACACCTGTGCCAAAACCGACCCGGCTCAGGCGGCGAAACTGGCCGCCGAGTTAAAAGCGTTGGGCGGTGTGTTTGGTATATTCACGGTGGAACCCAAAACCTTTCTGCAGGGAATCGCCAGCGATGGCCCGGACGCCGAACAAATCGAAACACTGATTGCCGAGCGCGTCGCTGCCAAGAAAAATCGTGACTTCGCCCGCGCCGACCAGATTCGCGACGATCTGCTCGCACAAGGTGTGGTGCTGGAAGATTCTCGAGAAGGCACCACATGGAGAAGGGAGTAAGTATCCTAAAGGGGTTCAGTTAAAAGCTAACTTTCCCGCAAGAGGGTAAGATAGGCTGATGAACTACGTAGAACCCCTTTTTCGTCCCCCCAGCGAGGCCCGCTCGCTGATCCTGCAGGTCACCAACGGCTGTTCCTGGAACCGCTGCACCTTCTGCGAGATGTACACCGCCCCGCAGAAAAAATTCAGCGTCAAACCCCAGTCGGAGATTGAACAGGAACTGCAACAGGTGGCCAGCAGCGGCTACCCCGTGCGCCGGGTATTTCTGGCCGACGGCGACGCCATGACATTGTCCTTCCGCCGCCTAAGGGAGCTTCTGCTGGCCATCCGCCAGTACCTGCCGGATGTGCAGCGCATCTCCTCCTACTGCCTGCCCAGCAACATGAAAAACAAATCCGTGGATGAACTGGCGGAGCTGCAACAGCTCGGCCTCAGCCTGATGTACGTGGGTTGTGAGTCCGGCGACGATCTGGTGCTGGAAAAAATCGACAAGGGCGAAAACTACGCCTCATCACTGGATGCCCTGCACAAAATCAAACAGGCCGGCATGAAAAGCTCGGTGATGATCCTCAATGGACTCGGCGGGCAACAATACACCGAGCAGCACGCCATCAACTCCGCGAAATTAATGAACGAGGCCCAGCCGGAATTTCTTTCAACTTTGGTAGTGAGTTTCCCCGGAGGCATTGAACGGTTTCAGCAAGGTTTTGGCGGTGAATTCCAACCGCTGACGCAGCAGCAACTGTTTCAGGAAATGGAAATTCTGCTGGATACCCTGGAGCTGGAGCGCACCGTATTCCGTAGCGACCACGCCTCCAACTACCTGGTGCTGAAAGGCACCCTCAACCGCGATAAAGCACAGTTGTTGCAGCAGGTACGCACCGCTATCCAGCGGCCCGGCGTGATTCCGTTGCGGGAGGAGTGGCAGCGGGGACTGTGATGCATGTGAATTGCGGGTGGTCAGATTCGTTATTTAAAGAAAGGGGTGAATGCCATGATCTTTCGGAAGAGAGGCGACACACTGTTATGCGTTAACCTCCATTATTTGGGTGGGATGGCAGCGGGAATTGGGGAGAGTTGCTCATGGAGTTGAAGTACCGACCGGAAATTGATGGGCTTAGGGCAATAGCTGTTGTCGCTGTACTTGTTTACCACTCAGAAATATATATCGGTAAACAGCAGTTTCTGGCTGGTGGATTTTTAGGTGTAGATATCTTTTTTGTAATTTCAGGTTTTTTGATTACATCCATCATAATGAGTGAATTTGAACGTTCGCGAAAATTCTCACTCATTAACTTTTACGAGAGAAGAATCCGGCGCTTACTTCCTGCGCTGTTGACCGTCATATTGGTGTCACTCCCTTTTGCCTGGCAGTTGATGCTTCCGGCACAGTTGGTTGATTTCTCAAAATCCATATTGAGCACACTGGCATTTGGTTCCAATTTTTATTGGTACGCAACGTTACAGGAATATGGAGCTGAGTCTGCGCTGCTGAAGCCCTTTTTACATACTTGGACGCTCGCTGTAGAAGAGCAGTTCTACATTTTTTATCCGGTAATCCTCCTTGTTATCTATAAGTGGTATCGAAAACATGCCATCGTATTGCTGATGACGGGCTTGCTTCTGAGTCTACAGTTTGCTGAAATTGCAACACCACATAATCCCTCATTTTCTTTCTATATGCTGCCAAGCCGTTTTTGGGAGTTGCTGGCGGGTGGTGTTCTTGCAAATTTATTGTATCTGTATCCTCAGAAATATAATCACCCACTATTGAACCGGACAATGCCTGTTTTAGGTATGTATCTGATCGTCCACTCAATATTTTTTTTAGATTTTGATGTGGACCATCCTGGTTTCGTGACGCTTTTGCCTGTGCTGGGAACGGTATTGGTAATCTGGTTTTCCAACAAGAATGATCTCGTTACCACGCTTCTCTCCAGCAGAATTTTTGTCGGAGTAGGGCTTCTCTCCTACTCTATTTATCTTTGGCACTATCCGATCTTTGCCTTCGGTAGATTTTTAGATTCAACGCCGACCTGGCATGATAAGGCTCATTGGATTTTCATCACTTTTGTGTTCTCTTATATAACTTACAAACTGGTGGAAAAACCGTTCAGGAATAAACAGCGAATACCTCGTGTAACCTTGGCTGTAATATTGGTAGTCGGCTTATTAGTGATTTCATCGTTAATGACCTACTGGATCATCAATAAAGGGAGTCAGCCACGTCTTGGCTACCTAGGTGATGTATTCAAAGACTCATCACGTGTTTGGGTGACTTTGAATGGTAAGAGATGCCATGCGGGGCGAAGCGGAAGTCTTCCATTTCCGGTGCATGAAAGCTGTGTGTTTGAAAATAATCCTGATGGTCAATACCTTGTGGTGATTGGGGATAGTCACGCGGGAAGTTTGGCGGATAGGCTGAAAAGTTTTTCAGAATTTAATTCTCTGAATTTTATACAGATAACAAATGCTGGCTGTAGTCATATCAAAGGCCTTCAGGTGCAGTACCAAAACGGTCTTTGCGAACAACGGTCTACCGCTATTCAAAGTTTTCTTCAAACCTACCCCAAGCCAATTATTGTTTACAGTTCTCGAATACCTTTAATGGTAGAGGTGGAAAGGTTTGATAATTTGGAGGGCGATCGTGAAGCAAAATTTAAGCCGGTACCTCCTGAGTTTGTAGAAAAGCAAATTCCGAAAACGACTAAAAAAATTATTAATGCCTTAAACGAATTTAAGGCAATAAGTGACATTTTGGTTATTGTCTATCCTGTTCCGGAGCAAGGGTTCCACGTTAAAGATAAGCTCTTTGAGATTAGGCCCGTAATTAGCCGGCAGGAGGAATTGCCCACATTAAGTACAAGCTACAAAGTATTTCGGGATCGGGTTTCTAGATCTTACGAGATCCTTGATAAGATCAAGGGCGAGAACGTCAAAAGGGTTTACCCGGAAAGCATTTTTTGTCGTGCTAAAAGTGGTAGATGTCTAGTTATGGAGGGCGATAAAATTTATTTTCATGGGGATAACCATGTTTCACCTCTTGGTGCAGAAATGATCGTTGAGGAAATTGCAAACTCATTAAAACTTCAAATGCCTGATAACCCTTAAAGGGGATTTCAAAAAGTGAGGGTAGCCAGAGATTCTTGAGTAAGCTGTTGAGTAACTTGCCCCGCTGTTCTGTAATGCACTTATGAATGATTCGCT
>CATLZI010000164.1 GCA_950063125.1 uncultured Porticoccus sp.
TATTAGCTGAACTGGCAATTTTCCTGGCGCCTTGGGCTTGCTGGACTAACTGACGAATTGGGTCAGCCTCAGACTCTTTGACTTCTTTGCTACCCTTTCTTCTTGGTGGCAAGGCCCAAATCGGCGCAATAATCTCTTCAGGAGCCTCGGTAGTGCCACGCTCAAGCAGCCGCATAGCAGAAACACCGTCAACTAGAGAGTGATGTATCTTGCTATAGACAGCGATACGCCCACCCTCGACACCTTCAATGATATACACCTCCCAGAGTGGCTTGTGACGATCCAGAAGAGCACTGTGTAACTTGGAAATTAGCGCCAGCAATTCACGAATTCTTCCTGGCTGTGGTAACGCTAAATGATATACATGGGATTCAAGATCAAAATCCTCATCCTCGGCCCAAAACTGAACACCTCCACGCTTCACAAGGCGCTGATTGAATGGTGGAGTTGGTTGGTTGTACTCCATAGCACCGCGCACAAGGTCCTGGACGAAAGTATCACCGGCACCCTCAGGAGGCTTGGCGAGGAAAAGGCAGCCAACATGCATTGGCTGATTGCGACGCTCCAGCAGTAAAAAAACCAGATCCATAGGATTAACTGGCTTCATGTTATTCTCCTTTTAATGGCACTGAAAAACCCTTGAAATTTATCGCTCAATTGATCCCTCAGGTTGATTCAGTGATTTTTTGTACTGCGATGGGGATATGCCAGTCCAGTGCCGGAAACGACGCTGAAAGGCTCTGACATCAGCAAAACCAAGCATGGATGCCACATCTTTCACTTTATAATGAGGAAGAGCCAGGTACTCATGGGCAAGTTGGCTACGAATTGAATCAACCAGTTTTTGCCATGTCACCCCAGCCTCGGCAAGTCTGCGATCCAATGTTCTTGAAGAAATTCCGAGTCTTTCAGCAACACTTTCACGCCGGGGCGGGGCGGTGCTCATCATGTCTCTAATATGCAGCTTTATTTTCGATATCATACTTTGCTGGTGCTTTTGCTCCTCAAGCTGATGATCAGCAATCTGTCTGGCCATTTCCAAGCTGTACTTGCCGTAGCCATGAACTCTCAGCTCAGCTTTTTTCTTAGTCACCCTGGCCCCATTAAAACTAGAACCGAATTGAATAGGAGAACCAAAAAAGTCTGAAATTTCTTTTTCGGCTTCTTTAGAACAAGGCGTATGCTCAAAAAATATTTTATCCGGGTAAAATGCTTGGTTATTGAATCTAAAAGCCTGGAATATCAACGCACCAACGGCTTCAATCCAGTGGCGCCTTACAACAGGATTGCGATGGGCCAGAAGACCGATAAATATTTTGTCATCGCCATCATCTCTTAGCTCCAGGCCACCCGCAGATCCAACGACAAGTGGGGAATAACGAATAGCCAGCCTGACACCATCCTCCAGGCTTTCCGCACTCATCATCACCATTGACAGCGATCCGTAAAGCGCCGGCATGATTTGCTGACCTATATGCAAACCAAAGAGCTCATCACCTGACGCTAAAGCCAACTCAAGCAAGTAATTTTCGAAGAGTGACAAGGGGACTTTGCTTGCAGGGTCAAGAGCCTGAACCGGGTCGATATTGCAACTTCTCATGATATCAAAAGAGGGGAGACCCAACCTTTCTGCGCCATAAGCCCACTGGGACAGAGCTACTCCTCTTAAAAACGGCTCATCTGACATAAAAATCCCGGCGATTTATCTGAAAACTCATTAATATAAAACGATCAAAAACAATAGCGTGATTTATCGCCAACCTTGACTTTCAAAGTATACATTAGCCATACCCCCTCACAACGGCGGGCAGGTGACTTTTTGAGCCAAAATGGTACCAATTTTGCCACTGTAATAAAAAATTACAGATCCCCTCATGAATTGGTTTACGCTATCGCTCTTAATAACTGCCCGCTATGCAAACATCGGTTATAAAGAACAATAACGGTTTCTGTTTATGCTTAAGAACGTCATTTCAGCTTTGTGCCAGAAGTTTGATCCCTGGAAACACTCCAGCTTTGCATCAAAACTTTCTATGCCAGAGTTTTATCTGGCTTATCCCGGGGCAAATCATACTCAACTTCTGAAAACGACTGACGGACTATGTCTATTCGGTCAGTGGTGCGAACCGCAAGGAACGAAACCCTCAGCCATCGTTCTACTACTGCACGGAACAGCGGCTCATGCTGGCGTCTATGCCCCATGGGCAACTCATCTTGTTGATCACGGATATGCCATGTTTGCCTATGACATGCGGGGCTGGGGTCAATCGCAGGGTTTTGGCCGCCCCGGGTTTACGCGCTCAACCGATGACTATGTCAATGACGTTACTCTTGCCCTAAAAGAGATAGTGAGGCGGCACCCTGGTATCCCCATTTACATACAAGGCGAATCACTAGGTGCTGGCGTGGCGTTGCAATGGACTATTCGAGGCAATGGCCAGATCGCTGGGCTCATTATCAATGCCCCTCCCGTGGTCATTAATATGAAGGCAATGCCCATCCCCCTGCCAGACTGGCTCTCCAATAGCCTGGCGTGGAAGGCCGGGCTGATAGGACGAATCGCTCCTAATGCCCCGATCTATTCGATGAGAGGCCTTTCCGGCAAGTGGATATGGAACAAAGCTATTTTTGACCCCATTACAAGAGCCAAGGTCGCCCTTGAAGTGAACGTTACGCGAGAGGCAATTGCAGCAAGCTATATAACCAATCTCCAAAAGATATCTTCCGAGATCAGGAATAGCATTAAGAACATTGATGTACCATTAATCGTCCTTCAAGGCTTCCGCCCGAACCTTGTATCAACCAAAGCAGCCAAGCGACTCCTTGATGAAGCCACATCCAGCCCGAGTCGTCAGTGGCATCTTTATGAGGGGCGGTCCCATTGCGCTCTTCATGATACAGCGAAGGAAGATGTCTGGAGAGATATTCTGGGATGGCTTACCCGAATGACGACGACAAAAAACAGGATTCACCCCACCACACTTGACATAAAAAATAATTGAGCATGAAAAAAAATAAACTTTCTTTAGCCTATAAATTTAAACGCTTCTTCCCTTCTTCATTATCACAGCTTTTTACGGCTGACCATCAAGAAAGAAGCAAAAAAGTGCAATCATCAATGAGTCAGTTTGATTTTAATTTATCAGAACACAGTCATGCCATCTTGACACTCGGGCTGTCTCAGGCGGAGAAATACTATTCTGAACAGAAAAAAAGCCTGAATATAACTATCAAACATCACGAAGTAGATGGGAAAAATGTGCCTGTAGCACACGTTTCAGGGAAATAGAGCATACCTTAAACGCTTAAATTCATTGCCAACCTTCATCGAATAACTTTCTTCTTTTTAGGCAGGCACCGCGCCACTTTAAAATGTTTTTTAGTGGCGCCTGATTCATATAGCAAATCAAAAACCTCCTGTAAAACTCCCTTTTCATTCCAGCGCTTCGCTCTCATGTAGATGGTATGCCAATTACCGTATCCCTCAGGCAGCCCCCTCCACTTACCACTGTTATTGATGATATACAAAACCGCATTAATGAAATCCATGTTGGAAACAGACTTGTTTCCTCGCGGAACAGGAAAAGTATAGCCAATCTTATCCAGCTGCTCATTTGAGATACACATGAAAATCTATCTCACCCTCTTAACATGAAAAATATTGTAATTCGCATTTACTGTGGGATGGTCAATGTTACTTCACTATGCCAAGACCCTTCCGGGATAGCCAAACGACCAAAGTCTTCCGTTCCAAAACCAATTCTCCCCACCAGTGGATCCCCTGCGGCACCGCCGAAATTTGCACCGGCAGTCTGTCCAATATCGAGATGATTTTTAACTGAAAGTTCAGGATTTCCGCTGGATGTATTTTGCCCTGAAACTAATTCTACGCTGCCATCACGCCAGGCAATGGTTCCCTGAACATCATCAACAAAGAACTGTGACTGCGGACTTGATATTTCACCGAAGCGCATGTAGGCATTGCCATCAAAATTCAGCAGCCCATTAAAACCAATGGGCGCCTCACCATTCACGCCAATTGGCAACGGATTTAGCACAAAAATAAACTTGTCTGTAGAAAGGCTAATATCGGCCAGTGACAGCTTAGTGAGGCCGTTGTAACTAAGATCATTCATGTCCCCGCCACCAAATATGCCCCGGAAGCGATAGTTCATCTGGTTATCTGTTTGTAGCCATATCCCTCCTGGTAAGCCGGGATAGGCGCTGTCACCATCAATCACACGCAGATACAAGTCCCGCGCTGTCCAGGCGATATCGCCATTGACGAAACCGATGCCCTGGTTTGCTTCGCTGTCCATGATCATTACATGGGTGTTTCGCTCCCAGCCATCACCTGCTGTGGCACGCACTAGCGGGTTTGAACTATTGGCTCGCTGCCAGGCATCCGGCGACTGTGCCAGCAACGTCGCATCCGCTTTCACACCCACACTACTTCCCCCGGGCCCCTCTGGTCGCAAAAAGATATCGGCATCCAGCTTGCCGTAGGTAAAAGCAATACCCCAATCCAGTGGTGTTACTGTGCCGCCCGATAGTGGGTCGGTAACGCGTACTTGAGTGGGGTAAGCACGCAGATGAGCATCTCGCATCAAAACAGCGAAGGCTGAATCTCCGACACCCGGTGGGTTGCTGGGGATCCAGGTTCCGCCGGCGGCGGCGCAAGACTCGATAACACCTGATACAGCCCCGCCGCCAAGACACAACCCTTGAGGCCCCTGACCACCCTGGACCACATCGAAAATCAACGGAAATCTCAACATCGAGCCTGAGTTCGGACCGAGTGGCCGCCAGCGAGTGAAACTCGCCATTGTTCGGTTGCCACCCCCTTCACCGAGGATCAGGGCAAAATCGCTGTCCAGATCCATTTCACTAATCAGGTTTAAGCCCTGCGAGCGGCTACCCGTCTGTTCACCATTGAAGTCCTGATAGACATCACTACCAAGCGAGTAGGTGCCATAACCAAATCCCCCCGCCCCTATTTTTACTGATGTATTGACCAGCCCCCCCTGCCAGCCAAGACGAAGCAAGTGACGGCGACCGGTAGTATCAAAATTTGATGGGGTGCCGCTGTAAGCGAGATCGAAAGTGAGGTCCAAATTGGCATAAGGAGCACTGATGAAGACACCATTGTTATCAATGCCGAGCATCCCTTTAGCAAGGTTATGCCCGGCGGCAGCGCCATCCGTAAAAGCAAAATCGAATACCAGGTCGGCAAGGCTCAGCTCAGGGTTTCGGGGGCCACC
>CATLZI010000165.1 GCA_950063125.1 uncultured Porticoccus sp.
CTCGAAGCACCTCGTACGCCGTATGCAAAAATACGACGCCGACAAGGCTGGCGACAATAATGTCAGGCCAGAAGGAGTCGAGCAGGATGACCAGTCCGCCGGAGACAATGACGCCCAGGTTGCCGATGACATCGTTGCGTGAACACAGCCAGACCGAGCGCATGTTGACATCTTCGTTACGGTGCTTCATCAGTAATCCGAGGCAGACAACATTGCCGATCAGAGCGATGGCCGCGACTGCTACCATGGCAACGCCAATGGGTTGAGGGCTTCCCAGCAGGCTGACCATAATACTGATCACGATGCCAAGCCCAAAGGCAAGTTGAATCAGTCCCTTGGCAAAGGCGGCACCCGCCCGCCAGCGTATGCTGCGCGCCACCACGAACAAGCTCATGGCATAGACCAGACTATCCCCCAGGTTGTCTGCGGAATCCGCCACCAAGGCCTTTGAATCTGCCCAGAGACCCGTGCCAAGCTCAATGACAAACATCAACAGATTGATAGCCAGCACCGCATACAGCGTCTTTCTTCTTTCGCCATTGGCCAGTTGATCGACAGTGTCCACATCGCAGCAACCCCCACTCATTTCAACGCTCCAATCAGTTAATCCTAAAGTCTTTCATTCTCGCTCAGCCACCTTCAGCAAAGCCGTGCGGCGCTCGGACAGAGGACCAAACTCCTCCATCACTTTGTCCATAGAGTCACCGCGGGCCAGGGCATCAAGGATATCTGCCCAGTCCTGCATGATGATTTTCCGGGACGAGATGTACTTGGTGTGGTCGTACGGCGCCCGGGATGAGTCTTTCTTCCGCTTGGAGTGCGCTAACTGGAGGTCGACCCGGTTTTCCGGATAACTCAGGAGGCCAAGCAGCGTCGTGGCCGTGGAGCGGAAACCGTGTGAAGAAAACCGGCCAAGGTAGCCCATACGCTCCAACGCCTTGTTCAGCGTGGTAGCAGACATCACCTGGCCGGGCTTGCGATAGCTCGGGAACAGGTAGTCACCCCCACCGGTGAGCTTGCGCAACTCATCAAGAGACGTCATCGCTTGCTTCGAGAGCGGCACGATATGAGGCTGGCGCATCTTCATGCGAGCCGCGGGGATGGTCCATACCGCATTATCCAGGTCGAACTCTGCCCATGTCGCCTTTCGCAGCTCTACTGTGCGCACAAAAGTCAGCGCAATCAGGCGCAGCGCAAGCACCGTGGTTCGATAGCCACCGTCAGCATCCAGGCGATTGAGAAAGTCCCCCAGCTCATTCCAGGCCAGGGGCGGGTTGTGCCTGACCCTGGGCCGCTTCACTGACCGCTTCAACAACGCCGTAGGATCAGCCTCGCAAAGCCCCTCCGCCGACGCGTAGGCAAAGATCTGCCCACACCACTGCCTGATCAGAATCGCAACTGTCGGCGCCCCACGATCAACGACTGTCTGCAGAATTGGCCTCAGGTGCGAGGTCTTGATTGCCGCGAAAGGCAGCTTACCTATCTTGGGGAAAACATCCTTCTCGAGGTACCCCCTGACCTGACTGGCGTAGTAGTCGCTCCACTGAACATTGGTATCCATCCAGCGGCGCGCCACGGTTTCAAAGGTATACTCATTCTGGTCGATTTGCTCCGCTACCTTGACCCGCTTCTCCAGCAACGGGTCACGCCCCTCACGAACCATGCTGCGGGCCCAGTCCCGCTCTTTTCGAGCAGCCTCCAGGGATACGTTAGGGAAAACGCCAATAGAGAAGTTCTGCTGGGACTGGCCAAGCCGATAACGGTACCACCACAGTTTGCTGCCATTGGGCTGGACACGCAGAAACAGACTGCCGCCATCTCGCAGCATATAGGGCTTGGGTTCAGGTTTAGCCGTTTCGATCTTGCGAACAGTGAGTAGATTGCGAGCCATGTGTATAACGCCCTCCGGTAGTGCCGTTATACACATTGTTATACACTTTTGCGGTGGCTTGGTCTAGTAGTCGTTAGACGGCAATGGATCTTACACCTTTATAAATCAGAGAGTTACAAATACTCAATGGACAATAATGGAAACCAGTAGACGCTTTTCGTAGTTATCGATCATGAGTATCATGGAGACGAATATCTCTTTATTTTCAAAACGTTAAGTCCATTTAACACGTTTTATTTATCGTTTTCAGCCGATCACGGCACGGCTGCTTGGAGCGATGGCAAGGCGCGGCCAGACCGCAACCACTGCCGTCTCTGTTACTGCTCCCTCTACCGAAAGCGCCACCACAATGTATGGTTGATCGACACGGGGCGGGGCATAGACCTGAATCAGGTTAATCGGACAACCGGGGAAGACACCCTTGCAACCGGCCTCGCAAAACGCCCGCGATTATAGCACGGCGAGGCTCTTGACCGTCTACGGACGTTCCCTCTGCAACGCAACGTCACCCCAACGAGAACCGGCCTTTGGTCGTCGATGTTACGGTAGCGGGGCAGTCCCACCTGGGATGACTATAAAAATAGTGGGACCACCGTCTGATCAACCCACATAACCTCAAAGCACATGACATAAAAGCAAATAACGAAAACGGGTTGACCACTGACCTATGCAGCCATAACATATGGTTATTCGAATATACAAATGTTCAAGAACAGTTGGCCAAGCCAAACCATGACAAAAAATGAAAAAGATATAAAAAATTCGCAGACCCTTAAGGAGCATGGCGTCATGAAAGCTGACCAATTTTACAAATGTCTGGCAAACGAGACCCGGTTGCGCTGCTTGATGTTACTGCTCGCCAGGGATGAGCTCTGTGTCTGTGATATTGCGGATGCACTGGACGCTTCACAACCCATGACTTCCCGCCATCTGGCCCAGTTGCGTACCTGTAACCTGGTGAGCGATCACCGGAAAGGACAGTGGGTCTACTACAGGCTCCATACCGGGCTGGAATCGTGGCAACGGGAGGTACTGGCCACTACACAGGAAGGACTCGGGACAGAAGCCCCCTACGGCGAGGATCTGTCCCGCCTTCAGGCGATTGAGCGACAGAACAGGGGCTGTTGCTGAGAATTACTGTTGAGGGTTACTACCAAGAATTACTGACGGCAGACCGCAGTCAGGTGTCGGCGATTGAGGCCTCCAGCTACGGTTCACTATCATCAAAAATTTCCGGAGTCGATTATGAGCATCAAAATTGGTATCAATGGTTTTGGCCGCATGGGCCGTCTGGCATTGCGCGCAGCCTGGGACTGGCCCGAGGTCGAGTTTGTCCATATCAACGACCCCGCCGGGGACGCGGCAACCCTAGCCCACTTGCTCACCTTCGATTCTGTTCACGGCCGCTGGAGCCACGAGACCACCGCTGAGGACAACGCCATTGTGGTGGACGGACAGCGCGTGGCCACCAGCCGCAACACCCGTATCGAAGACACCGACTGGTCGGGCTGTGATCTGATCATCGAAGCCAGTGGCAAAATGAAAAAAACCGACGTCCTCAATGCGTACCTGATCCAGGGCGTCAAACGGGTGGTGGTCACCGCACCGGTAAAAGAGCCGGAGGCGCTGAATGTGGTGATGGGTGTGAACGATCACCTCTACGACCCGGACCGGCACCGGATCGTCACGGCGGCCTCCTGCACCACCAACTGTCTTGCCCCGGTGGTCAAGGTCATCCACGAGCATCTGGGTATCCGCCACGGCAGCATGACCACTATCCATGACCTGACCAATACCCAGACCATTCTCGACGCCCCCCACAAGGATCTGCGCCGGGCCCGGGCCTGCGGTATGAGCCTGATTCCCACCACCACCGGTTCGGCGACAGCCATCACCGAGATTTTCCCCGAGCTGAAAGGGCGGCTTAACGGTCACGCGGTTCGGGTCCCCCTGGCCAATGCCTCGTTGACCGACTGTGTGTTCGAGGTGGAGACACCAACCACTGCCGAGGCCGTCAATCAGTTGCTCAAAGCGGCCGCCGAGTCAGGTCCTCTGAAAGACATTATGGGCTACGAAGAGCGGCCGCTGGTGTCCATCGACTACAAGACCGACCCGCGCTCCAGCATCATCGATGCGCTGTCCACCATGGTGATCAACGACACCCAGGTAAAAATCTACACCTGGTATGACAACGAATGGGGCTATGCCAACCGGACCGCCGAGCTGGCACTGAAAGTAGGGCACTCGGACCAAAGCACCTAGAGGCCAAAGTACCTAGAAACTAAAGAACCTAGAGACCAAAGCACTTATAAACCAAGCCACCAGGAAAAAGGCACATTACCATGCTGAGTCAACTCTCCCCGGCGATTCGTCAGTACCTGGTGGTGACCGGCAACTACTGGGCCTTCACACTGACTGACGGCGCCCTGCGCATGCTGGTGGTGCTGCACTTCCATGGGCTGGGTTACTCACCGCTGGAAATCGCGCTGCTGTTCCTGTTTTACGAGATTTTTGGCGTCATCACCAACCTGGTGGGGGGCTGGCTCGGCGCCCATCTCGGGCTCAATCGCACCATGAATTTTGGACTGGCACTGCAGGTCGTCGCCCTGGCTATGCTGCTGGTGCCGGCGGCAATGCTGACCGTGCCCTGGGTGATGGCGGCCCAAGCCATGTCCGGCATCGCCAAGGACCTGAATAAGATGAGCGCCAAGAGCTCGATCAAGCTACTGGTGCCCGCCGATGCGCTGGGCCTGCTCTACAAGTGGGTGGCGATCCTCACCGGTTCAAAAAATGCCCTCAAGGGCGCGGGGTTCTTCCTCGGCGGGGTGCTGCTGATGTGGCTGGGCTTTACCGGCGCTGTCGGGGCGATGGCTGCGGCCCTGACGCTGGTCTGGCTGGCAAGCATGGTCTTCCTGAAAAAAGATCTCGGCAAGGCAAGCAGCAAACCCAGGTTTCGCGATATTTTTTCCAAAAGCCGCGCCATCAACATTCTCTCCACTGCACGCATGCTGCTGTTCGGCGCCAGGGATGTCTGGTTCGTGGTGGCCCTGCCGGTATTTCTGTCGCAAACTCTGGGCTGGAGCCACATGCAAACCGGTGGATTTCTGGCCCTCTGGGTCATTGGCTACGGCGCAGTGCAGGCAATCGCACCGCGTATTACCGGAAGGGACCGGGAGTCAGTGCCAGATGGCCGGTCGGCCACCCTCTGGGCAGCGGGTCTGGCTGTTTTGCCGGTATTGATTGCTCTGGGGCTGGGGGTAACGGAGATGCATCCTGCCCTGATCCTGATTGGTGGCCTGCTGCTGTTCGGCGTCCTGTTCGCGGTCAACTCTCCGCTCCACAGTTACCTGATCGTCAGCTATG
>CATLZI010000166.1 GCA_950063125.1 uncultured Porticoccus sp.
AACCCGGAAAAAGAGTTGCCAATGAAGCAAGCGGCTTAGCATGTAAACAGTGACAACTATCTTGAAAAACACCGGGGGCTCCAGAGGCTTTTGTCCGTTTACGAGGGAAAATCCCTAGTACCCCTAAAACGCAAGATTGTTCCTTTACCTCTTTTTACAGCTCGTCAGTTTCGCAGATGGTTTCCCACGTGTGATTGGTGAAATGCTTAGGCGAAAGAATTCCCTCCACTCTTTCACTACCAAAAATTTCAATTGTCACCCCCCACATTGGCTTCAAGCTTTGCAATATTTCAGCTAACTGGGAGCTTCGTTGGGCTTTATTGAGGGACAAGAAATAGGACGCTCTACTACCGAGAATATTGGTGATTAACTTCTCATGAGTACCGATCAAGTTACGATAAGAAGCCAGAATAGAACTACATTCTTTTGGAAATATTTTGTTGATGGCGTTTTCCAGGAATCCTTCCAGCAGGTACATCTTGCTTTGCTCATTCTTGTCGCTATCAATAAAAGCCAGCCCAGTTCTTAATAAGGCTACTTGCATGATAAATGTGGGCCATACCTGCTCAACGCCATAAATTGATATTTCATCATCACCAATTGTAGTTTTGGCCCTTTTTCTTTGTCCACTGTATGCTTTACGCAGATCATGAGGTCCGGCCGGTAAAAGCGTTGAATTTAGCCACTTCGCCCATATCACATTGAAATATAGAGATATTTTTCTTCACCAGCCTATAACGATTCCTGAAGTTGTTTAAACTGGCCCTGGATAACCGCTTTTTCCTGAAGAATCACCTTATTCTCGTCGGTGAGAAACGCCGCATTATTCTGGGTGGTTTTCAATTCGGCTTTGGTGGCCTCCAATGCCTGGGATAACAGGGCCACTTGTTTATCGACATCTGCTTTCTGAGTGGTGAGCACGGCCGTGTTTTCCGCCAATTGATCAATTTTACGCTGGTATTCCCGGCACTTTGTTGCGGCTTCTTCCAACTCGTGTTTCAGGTTCTGGATATCTTCTATCTTTCCGTTCAAGTCGCTGTTTAGCGCCGCATTGGCCTGTTTTAATTCATCGGCATTTCGTTGTAACTGAGGGTCGGCAACGATTCTGACGAAATCCTCCAAAATGTGCCTTAACCTATTGTATTTAAATTATTTTGGCGTTGTAGCTCATGGGTGAAACCTGCCGTTCAAAATCAAGCGTATAATCGCCAAATCGGTTGATATGGTCCGTGCGGTATGGGGCCAATCCTTTGAGAATATCGTGATCAATATGATGACCGCGCTCTTTGAGATCTTTAAGGGTTAACGTCATCGACTCCACATTGTGAAGAATGACCAGGTTGGCCACTAAGTGGTTATATTTGATCACTTTCCGTTGCTCGTGGCGGATATTCTCGGCGATCACCCCCTCGCCGCCGAAGAACAGCCATTTCACGAACTGGTTGAACTCTTCCGTTTTGTTCGTCTCCGCATGAATGGTTCGCCGCAACTCCACGCTGCCAATGTAGTCCAGAAGAAAGGTTGTCCGAACGACCCTCCCCAGTTCCCGGAAAGCAAAGTAGAGTTTGTTCTTGAGGCTTGCGGTACCTAAACGTCGCAGTACCGTAGACGGTGCGATTTTTCCAGCCTTAATCGATAGCGCCACCCGGAGCATGTCCGGCACATGGGTTTCAATCAGTTTCCAGTTGATAGTCTCGCTGAACAAAGCATTGATGTGCTCATACCGTTGGCGTTTGTCAGACTTGTAGAACACCAGCTGCTTCAGATTCCGGATGCGGGGCATCAGGTTGATACCCAGCAGGTAAGCCAACCCGAAGACGGGCGCACTTTGCGCCTGAGTATCGCCATGCAAGGTGTCAGGCTGGATATCGGAGTCGTTTTTGATCAGTCCATCAAGGATGTAAATGGCCTCATAAACGCCGCAAGGAATGAAGTGGCTGAACAGCGCGATGTATTTGTCGGAGACGTGGTAGTAGCCCACCCCGCCATAGCCACCGTACCGTATGTGGTATTCCGATAGCAGATTCTGTTCGTACAGGTTCCATTTTGTGCCATCGGCGGCGGCCCGCTGGCCAGTTCCCCAGTGTCGCGGCAGCCGGTAGCGGTTGTAGGCATTGATAACCTGTACAATCGCCTGCTCCAGGCGCTCTTCGGTGACGTGCCGCAGGTTGAGCCAGGACACCTGCCGGCGATTAAGCGTCGTGATGGATCGCGCGGTCTGAGTTGGCCCGAGATTGCAGCCATAGCAAAATAAGGTCGAAACAAAGCGGGTACGGGGGTCGTCCAGCTTGCCCTCAAATCCGGAAAGTGGCCCAAAGCGTTTGTGGAGGCCCAGCCATTTTTCGGCTTCCACCAGGATGTCGAGAATGTTCTTTTCGGGCATATTTTGGGATAACTGCTTATCAATCTCAGCTAACCCATCCGGAGGCGCTCTACGGCGGTGCTTCCGGATCACCAGATCTTCACCATGGAAGACGGCGTATTCATTCTCCGGGAAGCCACGGTCAATGCGGTCGGCCGTTTCGCTCAACCGGGAGTGGGCTTGTACCACAAAAGCGGCTGGGTCGGATTCGATATCAATCATCGCACTGTAGTCCGCTATCTGGGCATCATAGACACTCCAATCCACCAGCTGATCGCGGTAGTCACTGTACTGGTCGCTATTCGCGACCGCGAGATCGCCGGAAATCAGTTCACGCTTCACCTGTGTCAGTACGCCCAGCTCGAAATACTTCCGGTAGACCATCCCGGGGGGCAGCTGGCTTGGCCCGGTCCCCAATACCAAACGGCGCCAACGCTCCGGTAGCCAGGACACGTCGACGGGTTGACTACTGAGGACAAGGCATTCCTTACGGCTGTGCCGGTGCTTTTTCAGAGTCGCAATCGCCTCAATCAAAGATTGATCGTGGCTGGTTGCCGCCAGATCCAGTAGTTCAAGGCAATTGAATAACAGGGGGCGTAACGGGCGGTAGGGTTGCAGCATGAACGGGATGAAGTTATTGCCAGCATAGGCCATGTGTTCCTCACACTCTGCCAGTAATTCATCAGGATCGCTCTGGATGGCAGCCGCCACTCGGGCACCTCGCTCGGAGTCCGTTGGCGCTTCCTGGACGGCGGTCAGTACGTCACGCAGTTGAGCCACCAGCCTGTCCATGCGTTTCATGTGATCCAGGTGATACTGGTTCAGGTTGGCTTCTGCCTTGGTTTTGATGTTGCGCATCTTGCGAACAAAGATGTCGACCGCATCGTCCATCGCGCGACGCAATTGGGCATGGACCAGCAGAACCATCAAAGCGTAGCGTTTGGTGCTTTGCATGGCCTTGATGTTGGCCGCGCCCAGCGCTCGTGCTTCCAGTATGAAGTGGTGATATTTGGCGGCGGGAATGTGATCAACAGCGGGCAATTGTTGACACCAACCCTGAAGCCATTCCAGGTGCTGAAGATACTTCTTCACTTCCGTATTGGTCGGCTTTTTGGGTTCCTGTTTCAACTTATGCCAACTGGTATGAGGGGAATCATCCGGCACTTGCAGCAACTGGTCAAATTCGTTTTTTTGATGCGCTGTCAAACCCACATTGAGCGTCCGAAAGTAACCGGTATTGACCGTGCTGCGAGCCTGACGCGCGGTCCGTTGCAACGTTGAAAAACCCGGTAACTCAAAACGCTGGCGCACCAGCTCTTCAATCACCACATTGATGATGTCCGCCAGGTCCTGCTTGGTGGTGGCCGCTTCACGCGCTAGTTCCCGTACAATTGCCTTGCCTTCAACGGTGAACGCCTTGATGCCCACCTGTTGACGAACCGTCTCCAGCATCCGCTGACGGGCGCCGCCATTGCGGTCGTAGACCCTGAGCTGGCTCAATGCGAGATGTGAAAGGTCGTCGCACGCCAGAATGTGCGTTGTAATGGATTGGGGAACGGCTTTGAGATGGACAAAGTAGCCCAGACGCTGCACTGTTTTCAGGAGAATGAGTAGGGCGCCACGAGCAGCCGGAGTTCGAGCGTGCTTTCGGGCAAAGGATCGTTCCTGGGTAGAGGGTGTATAAATTTCTGCCAGTTCTTGATCCGAGACCACCGCCTTCAATCGCGGATAGGCGGTTTCATGGAGGCTACTCATACGCAGTTCTTCGCTATGGGGTTCCAGTGAAAGGCATTAGCCCACAGTACTTTCGCTCTTGAGGGGGGCATTGCTTATAGTAGGCAGCAATTCGTCAAGACCAAAGGAACCGCCCGTTATTTTGTGAACGCCACGCTCGCTTTACGTTACGGGATTATTCGGTCATCGATCGCCGGTTCCCCGATTTATTGAATCGTTACACCACACCGCAGACTGATTCGAGCTATGGCCATTGAGCATCTTTCCCCCCCCACTGATCATTCACACCTACCAACGCCTTTCTAGTGCCCAGCTAATCGCTCTGGCAGGGACCGGGCTAACGACGGTGGCGCTGGCGCCGCTGGCCCATGACTGACGGGCGGCAGTGCGGGCCAGGTGCTCGGCATTGCGCTGGCCCTGAAGATGATTGCCTACGCCCTAATAGCACCTCTGTTTGGGGCTGTTGCCCAAAAACTTCCCCGCCGTACTCTGCTGGTCACACTGGACATTCTGAGGGCCTGCGGGGTTGCCCTTTGTCACTGAGGTTTGGCAGGGGGCCCACTCTGGCTAGGGTAGGTACAAAATTTTCGCCCAACCCCTTCATGTAATGACGCAATTAAGGGGCACGAGATATTGCCCTCTTGGGCGCAGCACCGATCAACCATGGCGCTCAGTAAAACCTCAATTTGCTGTAGCTTTTCGATCTTCCCACGTACGTCGTGCAACTTGCGCTCCGCGAGAGTGCTGGCTTCCTGGCAGTGGGTGCCGTCTTCGAGTCGGAGCAGGTCGCTGACCTCATCGAGACTGAAGCCTAACTGCTGCGATGTTTTCACAAAGCTCAACCTGCCGATATCGCTGGGACCGTAGCGTCGAATACCCCCGAGAGGACGCTGGGGCTCAGGTATTAACCCACGTCGCTGGTAGTAGCGGATGGTCTCAACTGAGACGTTCGCCGCCTTAGCCAGCCCCCCGATGGTCAATGAGTTCATTTCATCCGGCATTTGCCTTGACTCCGTAGTTGACTACGGCCTCAAGCTTAACCTATCGAACAAGGCCGTAGAAGGTGTAATTGCAATATCAGAGTTGAATTCCGAGTCACAATCCGGTCGCGAGTCGTTAATCGCAG
>CATLZI010000167.1 GCA_950063125.1 uncultured Porticoccus sp.
AAAGGTCATAAATTGTTGGGGTTCGTTCCTTACTCCAACCTTCGCACTTTTTTTATTTCTACATGGTGGGGAATAAATGTCTTTCCTGAATTTTGACTTGTCGCTCTTTGTCGTCCGTCATACCCTGTGTCCATTCTTGCAATAGCGAACAGGCACTCAACAATGCAAAGCCCGCTAGGTTATTACGACCAGATAAAGAGTTTTTTGGAAAATCGGTTATGGCGTGCCGATATTGAATCGATGGCGCTGCCCCGGCGCTATGGCTATAAAACTGTTAGGTTTCTTTTTGTTCTGGCTCGCGAGTTTGCCAACGGACAACTCAATTTGCGTGCCATGAGTCTTGTGTACACCACTCTGTTGTCGATGGTGCCATTATTGGCGGTCAGTTTTTCCGTGCTGAAAGCGTTTGGCGTGCATAACCAGATTGAACCCTTGCTGTTGAATCTGGTGCAGCCCTTGGGGGAGAAGGGCAACGAAATCGTGGTGAACCTGCTCGGGTTCGTCGAAAATATGAAGGTGGGTGTGCTGGGTTCTGTGGGATTGGCACTGTTGCTTTATACCGTGGTTTCGCTGATCCAGAAGGTCGAAAGCTCGTTCAATTATGTCTGGCATGCCAAGTCTACCCGCCCGTTTTCGCGACGTTTCAGCGACTACCTGAGTGTGATTATGGTGGGGCCGGTGCTGATGTTTTCCGCCATCGGGATGACTGCTTCTCTGATGAATAGCGATGTGGTTCAGGCACTGGTCAGCATTGAGCCATTTGGCAGTATCATGCTGGTGGTGACCAAGTTGATCCCCTTCCTGCTGATCATCATGGCCTTCACCTTTGTTTATATGTTTATGCCGAATACCCGGGTGAAGTTTTCGGCGGCGCTGGTGGGTGCGGTGGTGGGCGGTGCCCTCTGGCAGAGCACGGGCCTGGTGTTTGCCGAATTCGCTTCATCCTCGACCAAGTACGCGGCCATTTATTCCGGCTTTGCCATTCTGGTGCTGTTCATGATCTGGCTTTACCTGAGCTGGTTTATTCTTCTGCTCGGTTCCCAGGTGGCCTATTACGTTCAGTATCCGGAGCAGATCAGGCTCAGTAATCAACGTGTACCACTGAGCGGAAGGCTGCGCGAGCAAACGGCGCTGCTGACCATATACTGGATAGCCCACCGTTTTGTCCGCCACAAAAAACCACTCTCGATCGAAGAGCTGTGCCAGTTACTGGCAATACCTGCCGAGCGTGTGGCGGAGACCGTGCAGATGTTAATGGATCGGGAGCTGGTGGTTGAAACCAATGACGAACCCAGCACCTATGTGCTGCAATCTGATCCGGCCAATATGACGGTGGCTGAATTTCTTCAGATTGTGCGCAGACCCAACGATGAGCAGTCGATGATGGACGGTCAGATTCAATCAGTGGGGGGGATCGACGAAGTCATGACAAAGCTGGAGTCATCGGCAAGTGAAAAGCTGGCGGGGTTGACGTTGTACAAACTGGTGGATGACGGGAAGCCGGATTAGTAGGCGTTCAGACCAACCTACCTAAAAAAGGCCCCAAACGGGGCCTTTTTAATTGCCGGCAAGAAATGCTCAGGCACTGGCGCTTGGCCGTGCAGATACCTCGTCGTACCAGCGCAGGCTGTTACGGTTGCCCTTCGGGATGGTGATATCTACCCACTTGGCAAAGTCCACTGCACAGACGGCGGTGATGTCGACCATTGTGAAACGGTCTCCCATGATAAATTTGTTACCGCCCTCCAGGTATTTTTCCAGCGAAATGAAAAAGCGCTTGAGGGTCTGAGTGCCGCGTTCCACCAGACCGGGTATGGCTGGTGATGGCGCCCCCGGCAGGCTACGGTAGGCAAAACTGTCGTTGTCGAGCTTGTTGCGAAATACCTCGGACGTGGCGATCATTCCTTCAAATTCCATTTTTTGCTGCATGCATTCGATCTGGGCGCGCTCTACCGGCGTTGTTCCCAGCAGGGGTGGCTCGGGGTGCAATTCTTCAAGATAGCGACATATGGCCATGGCTTCATCGAAGCGGGTGCCGTCTTCCAGTTCCAGGACAGGCAATAGACCGCGAGGGTTAATCGCAAGAAAAGAATCCTTCAGGTTTTCGCCGCCGAGAATATCGATTTCCACCTTGGGGATGTCCAAGCCTTTTTCAGCGATAAACATTCTGGCCCGTCTTGGGTTTGGCGCGACAGCGCAGTCATACAGTTTCATCAGTTCTCTACCTCAGTTTTTTATTGATTTTTATAGTCAGATTTGATGTCTGCGCGTTTTTGGCGCAGACATCATTTTGGCCGCTGTGGTACCACATTCTTGACCAATTGGTTTATATAACGCGGAAACCATAACGACAAAAACGGATTTTTTCAAACTGTGATGTTGCGGGTGCCAGACAATGGGTTGCTGTCAATAATTCAATCAGTGAAACAACCGCCCCAGAATGACCGGGATCGCCGTTTCCACCCGTAAAATACGGCTGCCCAGGGTGACGGGTTGAAACCCCGCTTCGCAGAGTTTGTCGATTTCGTAGTCGATAAAGCCTCCCTCGGGCCCGACCGCCAGTGTCACCGGGGATGAAAGCGGGCCTACCGGGCAAGCGATGCCGCCGCCTGGATGGGCGACCAGAGCCAGACTATCCGCCATGATGGCCGGCAGTTCATCTTCCACAAAAGGCTTGAAGCGTGGTCTGATCAGCACCTGGGGTAGTTGCGTATCACAGCCCTGTTCGAGGCCGAGTAACAGCTGTTCGCGAATGGCCTCCGGTGCCAGCCAGGGACTTTGCCAGTAGCTTTTCTCCACCCGCCAACTGTTGATCAGATACAGTTGTTTAACGCCCATGGTGGCGATCGTTTGCAGAATGCGCCGGAGCATTTTGGGCCGGGGCATGGCCAGTATGAGTGTCACCGGCAGTGCTGGCGGCGGGGGTTGATTCAATACCACTGCCAGCTCCGCTGCTTGCGGTATAAGCCTGAGCACCGTTGCCTCGCCGATCTGGCCGTTTACCAGCCCGGCCCTGAGGCTGGCCCCTTCGCTGACCCTGTGCACTTCCAGCAGGTGCTGCAGGCGCCGTCCGCCGAGTGTTACCTTTGAATCGGAGATGAAATCTGCGGGTTCCAGCAGCAATAAATTCATGGGCATATCCAGATGTCGTGAGCGAAGCGGCCCCGTTCAAAGCCCCCGTGCCGGCGAATTATAGGCCGCTGGGTACTGCAAAGGACATGCTGTTTTGTGCTTCCTGTGCTGAAAAAAAGCGCGGCAACCCGTCTATTTCACTTTTGCTCTGGTTTGTGCTGAACTGAAACCTGTTTTGTCCAAACAATTTTCATCAGGTGAAGTCTTTGGCATTCCTGCTATCCATACGTAAAAAATACTGGCGCTACTGCCGTAAAAAGTGTCACCGACACCCCATGATCAGGCCAGCGGCGCTGTTGATATTTTTTGTGTCGGTTTCGGGTTGTGCGCTGTTTGCCGCGGCGCCACCCGCAAAGCAAAGTAATATCTGCGAGATTTTCAGACAGGAACCCGGTTGGTACGACCATGCCAGAAATGCCCAGGAAAAATGGGGCACTCCCATTGCCACGCAGATGGCGTTTATTCACCAGGAGTCTTCGTTTCGCAGCCACGCAAAACCCCCGCGGGACCGGTTGCTGGGTTTCATTCCGTGGTTTCGGCCTTCCTCTGCCTATGGTTATGCCCAAGCGCAGGATCCGGTTTGGGGTGAATACGAGGAGGAGGTTGGCGGTCTGCTGACCCGCCGTACGCACATGAAATATGCCACGGACTTTATCGGTTGGTATAACCGTCGCAGTCATGAGCGATTGGGTATATCCCTGTATAACCCGGAGCACCTGTATCTGGCTTACCACGAAGGGCCGACCGGCTACCGTCGGGGCTACCATCGCAACAAGCCTCAGGGGTTGCGATCGGCGGCGAAGGTCAGTGGCCTCGCCAGTCGGTATCAGACACAACTGGCGGGTTGCGAGTCGGAATTCCGTTGTCGACACTTCTGGCAGGTGTGGCCATTCTGTCGCGGTTGAGAGCCACGGCTCTCATTGAACCGCTCAGTCCTGTTCCTTTTTTAAAACGCCATCTGATAGGACGCTGCAATCCAGGAGCTCATGAATTCCCCTTCTGTTGTGCCATTGAACATCAGTGAGGCTTTACCCTTGGCAAGTTTGCCTTCAACGCCAATGCCACCTTTCAGCCAGTTGCGGTCGAAGTTTTCGCCGTCGAGGTCAAAGGAAAACAGCCCGATGACTTCACCCGTGGTGCCGTCTGCACTGCCGTCAAAACGGCGAGTATATTCAAGGTTGGCGACCAACTCAAAACCGGTATTTTTGATGGGCAATGCAGCATTGGTACCAAGACGGAGCTCGGTCACATCGTCGTCGCGACTGTCGAAGCGCGCAGCAAAGCTGCCACCGGATTCGGTATAGCTGTCCAGTTTGGTCCTGGTGTGCCACAGGTCCACATAGGGACTAAAGCGTGTGGATTGCACGGTAAACGCATTTTCCCAGTCCAGGCGGGCCCTGGCTCCCCATGAGCGTGAATCGGGGCTGGCTGTTGAGACTTCCCGGTTTCCCATATTGAGATAGCCGCGGCGGATATCGGCATCTGCCCAGTGGCGATAGGCACCCAGTGTGGCGTAAACCCCCTTTTCCTGAGAGACGGGCAGGATACCCTCGATCATGAGGTATTTGCCGTCAACATCCAGATCGCCGCCGTGCACCAGATCCTGATCGGCCCAGGTCTTACCGAAGGACAGGTTGATTTGGGCCGGGCCGAAATTGTAACCGATACCCAGCTCGGCGAGGCCTGTGGTGCCGTCACGACCGTCGTGGTTATCGTTGCCCCAGTCGCCGGCAACCCAGAATGTTTTCTCGCCTTTGGCAACCCGCCGGGACATCGGGCGGCTGTGGGCTCCGTTGACCAGTGTGCTGACACTGGAAAGGCTGGACTGAATGCCGGCACCGGTGGAAAGCAGGCTGGCCTGTACATCGGCCAGGGTCAGATACACCAGCTCTGTTCTGGAACCTGTGATGTAGGTATATGTATCTATTGTCCTAGGACAATTAGTAGGGCAGTCGATCAGAGTTTCAAGGGGTATATCCCAGTAGGAAATAGACACATAATCGCCGCTGGTTCCATACGCCGTTAAAGCACTAACGGGTG
>CATLZI010000168.1 GCA_950063125.1 uncultured Porticoccus sp.
TTTCACCTTCACTGGCAGGAATGAAACACCTCAACCGACTTGAACAGGTATTGGCCAGAGCCGAGTGGGGTGATGAGTGTCCCGAGGGACTGTTGCTTGATCAGCAGGGGTTTGTGGTTGAGGGTGTGAGCAGCAATCTATTTTGTTATCGTGAGGGCCAATGGCTTACTCCGATCCTCGCGGACTGCGGTGTTGCCGGAGTGATGCGCGAATACCTGATGTCGGTACTTCTGCCAGAACTGCCTGTTCCAGTGACAGAATCGCGAATAACGCTGGAAAAGCTGGTTTCTTCTGAAGAGGTTTTTCTGTGTAATTCGATCGTTGGTATATGGCCCGTGGTTTCACTGGCTGATCGGTATCAATGGCCGTTGGGCGACCGTGTCAAATCCATTCAGCAGCAGCTCAAGGAAGTTTTACCGTGTTACGGGTGATACATCGTTACCTGCTGCTTGCGACGTTCACGTTGATGGTTGTTACCATCGGTGTTTTCCTGGTTATCAACTGGCATCTGGACACACCGATGCAGGTGGATGGGGATGAATATGTCCTCACTGTTCCCTCAGGTTCCTCGCTGACCTTGTTGTCTCTCAGTCTGGCAGAGAGAGGCATGTTGAAGTGGCCTGATCTACTGGTTGTCTGGAGTAGAATCACAGGGCAAAGCACGATCAAGGCTGGAGAATACAGGTTACAGCCGGGTGATACGCCCAGAGAACTGCTCGACATGTTGACGGAAGGCAGAGTTGTCCAGCATCAGGTTACCTTTCCCGAGGGTTTGCGTTTTGCTGAATGGCTGCATCTGCTGAATCAACAGTCCAGGTTGAGAAAATTGTTGACGGGGTTGAGCGAAGATGAGGTTATCGAAGCCCTGTCGCTGGAGATTGAACATCCCGAGGGTTGGTTTTTTCCCGATACGTACAGTTATAGTTATGGCGACAGTGATCGTGATGTTTTGTCGCAGGCTCATCAACGAATGCAGGTGGTGTTGGCTGAGGAATGGCAACAACGGATGCCGGACTTGCCCTTCACCTCACCCTATGAGGCCTTAATCCTGGCATCGATTGTGGAAAAGGAAACGGGAGTCACCAGTGAGCGGGGTGAGATAGCCGGCGTTTTTGTGCGACGACTTAAGCGTGGCATGAGGCTGCAGACAGATCCCACGATCATTTATGGGTTGGGAGATGACTATCAGGGATATATCAAGCGCCGGCATTTGCAAAAAGCAACGCCCTATAACACTTATATTATTGATGGGTTGCCTCCCACCCCAATAGCAATGCCGGGACGCGGCGCGATTCACGCTGTGTTAAACCCCCAAGAGGGTGACAGCCTGTTTTTTGTGGCAAAGGGTGATGGCAGTCACTACTTTTCCGCCAGTTATGAAGAACATTTGAAAGCCGTCCAGAAATTCCAGTTGCAGCGGCGTTCCGATTACCGCTCAACCCCCCGCTAGCGAGCATAATGAATACCATTGAGATGAAGCCTGAAAGTGCCAAGTTTATCACCGTGGAAGGAGGAGAAGGTGTTGGTAAAAGCACCAATATGATCTTCATTGGTGGATGGCTTGACCGTCACAATATCCCTTATATTGCCACCAGAGAGCCGGGGGGGACTCCGCTGGCTGAAGAGATTCGAACGTTACTGGTGAAACCTAGAGCTGAGCCGGTGGCGGAAAATGCCGAGTTGTTGCTGATGTTTGCTGCCCGCGCTCAACATATAGCAGAAGTGATTATGCCAGCCTTGCGCCGCGGCCAGTGGGTTCTCTGTGATCGCTTTACCGATGCTACCTATGCCTATCAGGGAGGTGGGCGAGGGATTGACAGAGCAAAAATTGCGCAGCTAGAAAGCCTGGTACAGGGAGAACTGCGCCCTGACATGACATTCCTGTTGGACATTGCTGTCAAACAGGGATTGGCCCGGGCAAGGGAGCGTGGTGAGCCAGATCGTTTCGAACGGGAAAAGCTGGTTTTTTTCAACGCTGTTCGTGATTGTTATCTGCAACGTGCAAGAGAAGAGCCGCATCGCTATCGTATTGTCGACGCTTCGCTGCCGCTTGCCGATGTGCAGAACTCTCTGGCCATGCATCTCAAACAGTTTTTGGAAAGTGGCGCCTGATGTTGCCCACATCTGAGCCCTATCCCTGGCAACAAAACCAGTGGGCGCAACTGAACAGGCTGATCAGCCAGGAAAAGTTGCCGCATGCTCTGGTTCTTTGTGGACCTCGACATCTCGGTAAAGAACAATTTGGCTACGCTCTGGCGCAAAGGCTTCTTTGTGACAGTCAACAAGGGCAGTTGGCATGTGGCTTTTGCAAACAATGCTCGCTGTTTGCTTCGCAAAATCATCCAGATTTTTTGCGGATAGTACCGGAGGAAGAGGGTAAGGCCATCAGAATTGACCGCATTCGCCAGCTGAGTGACTTCACTGAAAAGACAGCGCAGCAGAGCGGTTGGAAGATTGTGATTATTTCCCCCGCAGATGCGATGAACATTAACGCGGCTAATGCCCTGTTGAAAACACTTGAGGAACCGGCCAGGAAAACGCTGTTGATACTGGTCTGTCATCAGCTCTCAAGGTTATCGGCGACCGTGCGGAGCCGCTGCCAGAAAGTTGTTTTTCCCGTTCCGGCCCCGGCTGAGGTTCATGCCTGGTTGTCATCGAAGATAGCGGATTGCGATAGCAATGAGGCTGAGCTATTGCAGTATGCCGAAGGTCGACCCCTGTTGGCGCTGGAATTTCTTCAGACAGACCTGCTGGAGATACGCCGTACCTTCGATAAAATGCTCGATGAGCTGGCTTCTGGACAATTGAGTGCCATTGTCGCAGCCCAGAAATGTCAGTCTCTCGACACATTGATGGCGATCGACTGGTTATACAGTCGGTTGGCTCTCGAATTGAAGACGAAAGAAATGCATCCTGGCACCTACCGTTATCTGGATCGACTTATACAGATAAAAAGACGACTTCAGGCGGGGGGCAACCCCAATAAATCATTATTGTGGGAGGAGCTGATGCTGGATTGGCAACATCTAGTATCACTGGCTCCCTCCAGACGCGCAGGGTAAGCTTGAAGCGAAAAGTATTCTTGTTTAAAGAGGCAGCCAAGTTGGCTGTCCCCAACGTTTGTATAGTAGACTTCTGTTAAATTTTTCGGGTTGATTATGGATATGGAAGCGTTTAGTGGTAGCGTTCGAAATGGTATTTTGAACCTTTCGATCAAAGATGAGCAGGCGTTATATGCTGCTTACATGCCGTTTGTTATCAATGGCGGTTTATTTATTGCTACACGAAAAAACTACAATCTTGGTGATGAGGTATTCATTTTGCTGGATCTCATGGAAGAACCGGACCGTTTGCCTCTGACCGGAAAAGTTATCTGGATTACCCCGAAAGGCATGGGCGGCAACCGTCGCGAGGGTGTCGGCATTCAGTTGAATGAAAAACACGGTGACATCCAGGGTAAATTTGAAACCTATTTGGCAGGTTTGATGGAAGCGGGCAAGCCCACCAATACCATGTAATTTCACAATCGACAGGCTTTAGACAGTGCTGGTGGATTCACACTGTCATCTGGATCATCTCAATCTGGACGACAATCACAGTTCCCTTTCCTCAATACTTGACGATGCTCGTCAGCGGGGTGTCGGTGCCTTTCTTGGCGTCGGTGTCGACCTGGATAGCTCGGCAAGACTGATTGAGCTGGCGGAATCCAACCGGGACGTTCTGGTTTCTGTGGGCGTTCATCCGCTCCAGGAAACGTTGCCTGCATTGCCCGAACCCGATGACTTGATCCGAATTGCCAGCCATCCGGCCGTCGTGGCAGTGGGAGAAACAGGCCTCGATAACCATTACAGCCCGGACTCTGCGGCTTGGCAGGAAGAAAGTTTCATCCGCCATTTAAAGGTGGCAGATCAACTGAACAAACCCGTGGTCGTTCATACGCGACAGGCTCAGCAGCAAACGCTGGCCATTTTGCGAGCGCATGTAAATCAGGATGTCGGCGGCGTTTTGCACTGCTTTACCGAGACCTGGGCGATGGCTGAAGCCGCCATAGCGATGAATTTTTATATTTCCTTTTCCGGAATTATTACCTTTCGCAATGCTGCAGCCTTGAGAGAGGTGGTCAAGAAAGTGCCTCTCGAGAAGCTGTTGGTGGAAACGGATGCGCCCTGGTTGGCACCGGTCCCCTATCGTGGCAAACAAAACCTGCCCGGCCATGTTGTAGAAGTGGCGCAGATGGTCGCCGATATAAAAGACATTTCTTATCAACAGGTTGCCGAAACGACGACCGCCAACTTCTCCACACTTTTTCTCGGTGGACAATCGTTTCGGCAATCGTAAGCCCAGTTCGCCTATAGCAAAAACCGTCTGATTGGTTTGCTGTGGCGATTACCCTAATGCACGGCGGGCCTCTCGGGGCATTCGTGCCTGGAGAGGCCTATAGGTTGCGCTAGGGTTGCTTGCCGGGCTTTTTAGTCTTCGACCTTTTGTTCTTCCTGTGAATCAACGATCAACTGACTGGATTGGGCGATCTCTTCGTAGTCACTTTTTGAAAAAGTAAACAAGGTGTCTCTATCGCTGCGCTGCACGAAGTGTTGTCCGTTATGTTCGTGGAATGTATAGCGCCAACTGTTATCACCAGATGTCACATCCAGCCTTACGGCATGGCCTTCGGCGAGATCAGGCTTGTCCTTTACTAAACCGGTCACACGGAGTTTGTTCAGACTGCTGAGCAGGTCTTCAATTTTCTGTTGATTTTTGACTACAGGACCATCCTGATTGATCAGAATAGATGGGCCTTTGCGGGATAACTGCCAGTTATTGCCGGTTTTCGCCAAGACAAAGTTAGCTCCTTCAATACGGTTAACGTTTTTAGCTGCCAACAGAGATCTGTCCAACCAGTCAGTGGTTTTTGGAGGAATATCGGCCAGTTCCAGTTCTACCACATAGACCTGATCACTCCCGACCTTCCTTATGTGTAGTTGTTTGAGTCCCGGCGATGAGCCGATCAGAATTTCACCGAGCAGGTTTTCTCCGCTGTAGATAGCTATTCGACGTTGAGCATTTTTTTGATCCACCTCGAAACGGGAGTGGCTGGTCTGGTTTGTGGCAACCGGCCACTTCACCTGAAGCTGTTCAAGCTTCTCCAG
>CATLZI010000169.1 GCA_950063125.1 uncultured Porticoccus sp.
CGGAAGCCCCCGGAGGCGTCGTCGGCCCCCCCCTCGGCATCGCCCCCCCCGCCGGTCATGGGCCTCGGCACCACCGGCGGATTCAAACTGCAGATCGAGGATCGCGCCAATCTTGGCTATGAGCAGCTGGCCGCGGTTGTAGACAATGTTCAACAGGCCGCGTGGCAGGACCCGGCACTGGTCAATGTCTATTCCAACTACAAGATCAATGTCCCCCAGCTATACGCCGATCTTGACCGAACCAAAGCCAAGCAGCTCGGCCTGGATATCAAGGAAATCTTCGATACCATGCAGGTCTACCTCGGCTCGCTGTATGTGAATGATTTCAACCGTTTCGGTCGCACCTACCAGGTTATTGCCCAGGCGGATGCCGAATACCGAACCAACCCTGAAAATGCCTTGAACCTCAAAGTGAAAAATGACCGGGGGGAGATGGTACCGCTGGGCAGCGTGCTGGAAATGAAAGAGAGTTACGGCCCGGAAAGTGCCATTCGCTACAACGGCTATCTGGCAGCAGATATGAACGGCGATGCGGCACCCGGCTATTCCAGTGGGCAGGCGCAGGATGCCATCAGCAAAATCCTCGACAGGGTACTACCACTCGGCATGACCTTTGAGTGGACAGATCTGACCTACCAACAGGTACTGAGCGGCAATACCGCCATCTTTATTTTCCCTCTATGCCTGTTGCTGGTCTTTCTCGTGCTGGCCGCACAGTACGAAAGCCTGGTGCTGCCGTTGGTGGTAATCAGTATTGTGCCGCTGTCAGTATTGTCGGCGGTGGCCGGCCTGTGGCTGACCGGTGGCGACAACAATATTTTTACCCAGATCAGCCTGTTTGTGCTGGCGGGCCTGGCCAGCAAAAACGCCATTCTGATCGTGGAGTTTGCCCGGGAGCTGGAGCACAAGGGCATGGATACCTGGCACGCTGCAGTGACATCAAGCCGGATGCGGTTGCGGCCAATCCTGATGACGTCCTTCGCATTCATCATGGGTGTGGTCCCGATGGTACTGTCCACCGGCGCTGGTTCCGAAATGCGCAGTGATATCGGGATTGCGGTTTTCTCCGGCATGCTCGGCGTGACGTTTTTCGGGTTGTTCTTTACCCCGGTTTTCTATGTGCTGTTCAGAAAACTGTCACGCACCAGCAAGGTGCATGTGCCGGCAGAATAAATCGGGCGGATCACTGCCGAAGCGCGTCGAGTGTCTTCTGATACAACGATGCGTGTGGCCCACCCAGGGCCACCGCTTTTTCAGCCATGGCAATCGCCTCGGTGTGCTCACCGAGTTCCGAGAGTAATTGGGCGAGATTGTTATAGGCGGGGGCAAAATCCGGGGCGACGATGAGTAACCGGCGATACCCGGCAAGCGCCTCTGACTGTTTGCCCATGTCGTAGTGCAGGTTGGCCAGGGCAAACCCGAGTATCTTGCTGTTCGGCCAGCGTTCCAGTCCCACCTGATAGGCTTTCACCACGTCCACTGCAGGATTGTTGCGCGCAAACTCGACCACCGAAAGGAAGTATTTCTGCTCATCCACCTGTCGGGGCAACATCCCCGGTTTCAGCAGAACTACACCCCAGTAACCACTGCGTCTCCAGGTCTGTTCAAACACCCCCAGCCTGGTCATGCGCCGCTTCTTCTCACCGGAATGCATCACCAGTTTTTCACTGTCCAGATCGTAACCAACCACGACCGCGTAGTGCCAGACCTCATACCAGCTGACGCCGAGATTCTGCAACACCAACACCGGGTTGCCGGCCTGCACTTCACCGATCAGAGATTCGATATGGGGTTCGATGAGGTAGGGAATGCGCCCGTAGGACCTGGCTGCGGCCAGCATTTCTACCTGAAAGCTGCCCTTTCTGTCGGGCACATATACCTTGCTCACCAGATCGTCGGGAACCACCGAAGAAATTCCCGATGCAGAGAGCACCGTGGCGAGGGCAGCGGGACCACAGTGATAATCGTTTTGCGGAAAAAAAGGCACCCCCTCTATGATGTGGGATGCATGCCGGGAGCTATCTTCCGCTTGTCCAGCCAACAGCTGGTCTGTCTGGGGCGTACTGACACACCCGGAAAGCAGAACAGAACACAGAAAAAAAACACGCGAGATCATCGCGTGTTTTTGAAGGATCAGATTACTGTGAACCAACTTCAGACACCGGGGAAGATATCTGTCACCCCGGCAACATCAAGAAGAATCAGAATCAACAGCACCAACACGATTGCACCCAGCACACCACCTGCGGGCAATTCGGCCATCTGCTGGTTCAGCTCGGCGACCTCCGCGTCGCTCATTGAGTCCACCCGGTCACTGACATCGGCAATATCGACACCCAGACTGGTCAGTTTGTCGGATACATCCTGACGAGCCAGAAGGTCTTTGATCTCTGCACGACCCAGATCGGAAGAGACTTCGGTGGCAACCGTATCGGTACCCACCATCACCGCATGGGACTGGCTAACCAACCCAGCGAACATCACCATGGTAACCAGTATATAGCAGACCAGCTGTCTAACGGATTGATTATTCATACTTAAATTCCCTATTGAAAAAATATTGACCATTGCAAACCTGCAAGGGCCTCTCCTTTGAGAATAGCAGACACTGTCAGTGACTTCCCGACACCGGCTGGCCACTCAGCGAACATCTTCATCCTACTCCGGTTCTAACTGAATAACTGTTAAATCGATCATTGCATGACAAATGAATGCAATCGGCACAGGAGCAGGGATTTTTCATGACCAAAAAGGGGATATCCGGTGAAACCTGGGAGACACAGGCCCACCGGATAATTAGAGAACGCTAGCGAATCACCAGGTAGAGGGAATTACCATTCCTGTTGACATGGAGCAAGACGGACTGCTTGCTAAGGGCAAGCGCTTTTTTGAAGCTGTCGAGGTTGGTGACACGCTGCCGGTTGGCACCAAGGATCACATCACCGGGGCGCAAACCGTTATAGGCAGCAGTGGAGTTGGGCGACAAACCCGACACCAGCACACCATCGCCATCCGGATTGTTTTCAAAGCGGGCACCTTCCAGCAGCTTGTGCAATTCACCGGTGGTGGACGTCAATTGCTGTGGCTCACCCACCTCAATATCAACTTTTTTCACCTTGCCATCGCGAATGAAGGAAAGCCGCACCTTGTCACCAATGGATTTGATGCCGATCTGGCTGCGCAGCTGCCCGGATGAGTTGGTCGCTTCACCATCGACGGCAATAATCACATCCCCTGCCTGCACGCCCGCTTTCTTGGCAGTGGAGTCGTCACTGACACCAGTCACCAGTACGCCTCGCTGGCCGTTCTCGAGATTGAAGGCTTCGCGCAACTCGGGCGTAATATCCTGGATACCAATACCCAGCTGACCGCGCTTCACTTCGCCATATTCGAGAATCTGCTCCATACTGGCTTTGGCCATGTTGATTGGAATAGCAAAGCCGATGCCGATATTGCCGCCGGCCGGTGCCAGAATGGCAGTATTGATTCCCACCAGCTCCCCGCGCAGGCTGACCAGTGCACCACCGGAATTGCCGGGGTTGATGGACGCATCTGTCTGTATAAAGTTTTCATAGCCTTCGATACCCAGGCCGGTGCGATCCAGCGCACTGACGATACCGGTTGTTACGGTCTGTCCGAGCCCAAATGGGCTGCCGATAGCCACGACAAAGTCGCCGACCTCCAGCTTGCCGGAATCACCCAGCGGTACTTCAGCCAGGTTGTCGGCCTCAATCTGCAAAATGGCGATGTCCAGCTCGGGGTCGGAACCTCTGACTTTGGCGGTAAACGAACGGCCATCCTCCATGGATACCTGGACTTCGTCTGCACCTTTGATGACGTGATAATTGGTCATCACAATGCCGTCGTCTGCGTTGACTATCACCCCTGAACCCGCACTTTGCTGGCGTTTTCTGGGCTGCTGCTGGCGCTGCTGACGGGGATCTGGCGCGTTAAAAAAATGCCGAAAAAAAGGGTCGTTCATCAAGGGATTGTTCGTAGCCTGCTGGCTGGAAAATGTCGCGATATTGACAACTGCCGGACTGACACCCTTCAGCATTGGCGACAACGAGGGCAGCTCCCTGTCCGAGCCATCGTGCAGCGGTAGCGCCGCCTGGGTAAAACCGGCCACCAACAACATGGATACCGCGAGCATGAAATGTCTGAACTGATGCATGCTAAAAACTCCTGAGGATTACCGAAGGCCTGGCTGCCCAATGACAGTGCCCAACCCATTTATTACTTGCTTGATCACTTGCCTTGACGCCGAGCCAATCGGCTAGGTTCTCGCCCCTGACAGTGTTGTGGGACACGGTTTGGAAAAAATAATTCCCAAGTATTTTTAGTGAGCGGGGCGGCAATTACCCTGCCGCCCCACTTGTTCAGGCCGCCTGGCTACTGTTATCGCTACTCTCAAAAACATTCCCACCGTCACTGATCGGGATGGTTCTTGGCTTCATGGCCTCGGGAATTTCCTTGAGCAGGCTGATGGTCAGCAGGCCATTGTTGAGATCCGCAGACGTCACTTCAACATGATCCGCAAGGTTGAATTTGCGTTCGAAGGCGCGCCGGGCAATCCCCTGATGCAGGTAATTGCGGGATGTTTTATCACTCGCCTTTTTGCCATACACCGTGAGTACCCCTTTCTCCACCTGGATATCCAATTCGGCGCGGTCGAAGCCAGCCACAGCAATGGTGATGGCATAACGGTTCTCATCAAGCACCTCTATGTCGTAGGGCGGGTACACCGTCGAGGTCTGCTCAGTGCGCAAAGCGGTTTCCAGCATCGGTTCGAGACGATCAAAGCCGATTGTGCTGCGATACAGCGGGGTCAGATCAACAGTTGCCATAACATATCCTCCATTAGAAGCAATATAAAAAGTAATGGTCGTGGGCATGCACTCTGCGGGAGACGAGACGCCCACATGACTTATGTAGGTACGGCAATCTGAATTTCAAGGGTCGCTGGGGATGGCTCACCCTGAACACAAAAAGGACGCAAAAGGCGTTTCAGCGAACCATCAATACGGATACTGGCGCGAACAGGGCGATCTGATGGCTCAGGGTGCCAAAAGACTGTTGTTCCGGCTTGATGACTCGGGCTGCCATCACAATCAGGTCTATCTTC
>CATLZI010000170.1 GCA_950063125.1 uncultured Porticoccus sp.
GGTAACTTCGGCCTGCAACCGGCCGGCTGAAGCACTTTCTGGCGGTATCGGGGTACCCGCAACCACCGCCACCTGCCGCCAGCCCGGTCGAAACGGCGTTCTGAATGCACCACCGTGACTGCGACTGAAAAAACTCTTCCATAGGCCCTGTAACGCCATCGGCACCACCGGTACCGGATTGCGAGCCAGTATTCGCTCAAGGCCATTTTTGAAGGTATCGATCTCGCCGTCCGCAGTGAGCTTCCCCTCCGGAAAAAGGCAGAGCAACTGACCTTTTTTCAATGCCTCATCAATCGTCTCCATAGCCCGTTGATAGGCCTCCGGATCCTGACTCTTCGAACAAATCGGAATGGCACCGCCGGTGCGAAAAATAAAATTCAGTACCGGTAACTCGTAAATCGGTTTATACATGACAAAGCAAATCGGTCGCCGCACCGCACCGGCCAGCAACAGCGCATCCACATAACTGACATGATTGCAGACCAGAATGGCGGGGCCTTTCAGTGGTATCAGCTCCAGACCTCTATGTCTCACCCGGTAAAGGCTGTGACCTGCCAACCACACCAGAAAGCGCATGGTGAACTCGGGCACCTGCAGAAAAATAAACACCGCAACGGCAACATTCATCAGTGCCAGCACCAGAAACAATTCCTCAATGCGGAAACCTGCCACGCCGAGAAACACAATGCCCAATACGCTGGCCAGCACCATAAAAAATGCGTTGAGAATATTGTTGCTACCGATAATTCTAGCGCGCAGCTGCGAATCGGTACGCGCCTGCACCATGGCGTAGAGTGGCACGATATACAGACCGCCAAAGAGCCCGAGCAGTGCTATATCAAGCAACACGCGCAATCCGTCGATACGGAGGATAAAACCGGGGACATCAACAGGGCTCTCAGCGACGTAGCCGATGGCGGCAAAATACAGATCGATGCCAAACAGGCTGAGGCCGATGGCGCCCAGCGGCACCAGACCAATCTCTACCCGGGCACCACTCAATCGTCCACAGAACATTGCCCCCACAGCCACACCAACGGTAAAGGCCGAGAGTATCAGGGCAATAACCCCCGGCGTACCCCGCAACACAGTGATGGTGAAATTGGGCATCTGGGTCAAATAACTGGCCCCCAGCATCCAGAACCAGGAGATACCCAGAATCGCCAGAAACACAGATCGCTTCCCAGTGGCCAGCCTGATCAGCTGCCAGCTGATCCTGGGTGTATTCCAGTCAATCCTGAGCGAGGGGGCACGGGCTTCAGCCAGGGGAATTTGCCGACTGCTGTACCACCCCGTCACGGCCACACAGATTACAACCGCACCCACCAACCAGTGCGCACTGGCCGTTCCGCCCAGCAAACTGCCGGCAATGGTGCCAACCAGAATCGCCACAAAGGTTCCCATACCCACCCGGGCGTTGCCTGCCAGCAATTCGTCCTCACCGAGGTGCTGGGGTAAAATGGCATACTTTACCGGCCCAAAAAACGCTGATTGCGCGCCCATCAGAAACAACACTGCCAGCAGTAGCCAGAGCGTCCCGAACCAGAAAGCTGCGGCACCAAGCAGCATGATCAGTATTTCAGCCAGCTTGATACGCCGGATAATAAGTGATTTCTCGTGCTTGTCAGCCAATTGGCCGGCGAGGGCAGAAAACAGGAAAAAGGGCAGAATAAACAGGCCCGCCGCCAGATTGACGACGGTGTTAACGTTGGTAGCCCCGGCGATACTGGCACTGACGATCATCACCAGGAGCGCATTTTTAAACAGATTATCGTTAAGGGCCCCAAAAAACTGGGTCAGAAAAAGTGGCAGAAATCGCCGGGCTTTCATCAGTTCACTGCGGCTGTTACTCACCCACGCATCCTTTTATCCAACAGGCTGTCATCTTGCCGTTGCGGCCGGTGTTATTCAATAACGTTGCCCGATTGCCCCACCAGAGCACATAATCAACCCCAACCTCTCTCGGAATTACCATGAAACGCCTGCTAATACTGTTTGTTGTGCTCTTTCCCACCGTTGGCCTCGGTGCCGAGGGGGAGGACGAACGCTTTTGCAGTACCGTCAATCTCTATCTCGAAAATGACCTGTTTGGTGAAACAGATCAACACTACACCAACGGTATCCGCTTCTCCTGTGTGTCACAGGATCTCAGTTCCTATCTTAAATATCCCGATCTGCCCGATTGGGTCCGGGCGGCAAACCATCGACTGCGGTTTTTTCACAGCCTGAAGGATGCGGAGACCCTGCAGCGCAATCTGGTAATCAGTGCCGGCCAATTGATCTTTACCCCGGGTGAAAAGGACATCTCCACACTGATCGAAGATGACAGGCCCTATGCCGGATACCTCTATCTCGGGTTCGCCTACCATATCCGCGACCGGGAACAATTGGATACCCTTGAACTCAACGTGGGCATGGTGGGCCCCGCATCCCTTGCAGAAGATACGCAGGATCTGATTCATGAGATTCGCAATATCGATAAATTTCAGGGCTGGGATCACCAGCTGGAAAACGAGCTTGGACTACAGTTGGTCTATGAACACAAACGGCGCTATAAACTAACCGAACAGTGGCCCCAGCAGGACGCCATTGTTCACGGGGGCGGCAGCCTCGGCAATGTGGCCACCTACCTGAATTTTGGTGCCGAGTACCGGATTGGCTGGCAGTTACCCGAGGATTTCGGCACCGCAGCCCTGCGGCCCGGAGGTGATAACAGTGCGCCGGGGCGAGGCGATAGACGCCATTGCCGTCTGCCCATCTGTGGTTTGCATGCCTTTGTGTCCTTTGATACCCGGGTGGTGGCAAGGGATATTTTTCTCGACGGCAATACCTTTGAAGACAGCCATCGAGTCCATCGTCGGCCAGTGGTGGGGGATGCCGCCGTGGGCTTCAGTTTTCTAGTGGCCGGCTGGAAGGTCTCCTACGCAAAAGTGTTCCGCACCCGTGAATTTGAACAGCAGCGCAATACCCATCAGTACGGCTCCCTATCCATTTCCTATTCCTGGTAACCCCGCCTGGCAGGACGGCAACCCCTGGTTGCCGGGAGCAATGACACCTGAACCGGTTGATGGCGGGCATCAACACAGAAAAATAAACCGCCTCCGCGGACGAGATGCTAAGATCTGCGCCATGCATGATATCCCTCTCAGCCTGCCTCCCCTGTCACTTTACGTCCACATCCCCTGGTGTATCCGCAAGTGCCCCTACTGCGACTTTAACTCCCACGCCAGTGACGGACACTTGCCTGAGGACCAATATGTCCAGGCTCTGATCCGCGAGCTGGAGATAGAGTTGCCCTATGCACAGGGCAGAAAACTGTCCTCCATTTTTTTTGGCGGGGGGACGCCAAGCCTTTTTTCCGCCGAGAGTATCGGCAGGATTATTCAGGCGGCCCGGCGACGCTTTCGTTTTAACGACGCCATTGAAATCACACTGGAAGCGAACCCCGGTACCTTTGAGCAAACCAAATTCAATGGTTTTCGCGACGCCGGCGTCAACCGCCTGTCGATTGGCATTCAAAGCTTTGATGATCACCACCTGGCAAGGCTGGGCCGAATCCACTCGGCAGAAAATGCCCTTGACGCTCTTGCGATGGCCAGATCCGCCGGTTTTGACAATATCAATCTGGACCTGATGCACGGTCTGCCGACACAAACCGAGCAGGAGGCAATAGCCGATCTGCAACAGGCCATTGACCTCGCACCAGCGCATATCTCCTGGTATCAACTGACCATCGAACCCAACACCGAGTTTTACCGTCGTCCACCCACCCTGCCCGCCGAGGATGTGCTCGACACCATTCAGGAAAGCGGCCATCAGTTACTGGCGGATAACGGCTATTTTCAATATGAAGTCTCTGCTTTTTGTCGCGAGAAAAAATTTGCTTTGCACAACAGAAATTATTGGGAGTTTGGCGATTATCTGGGTATTGGTGCCGGGGCGCACGGCAAGATCACGCTGCCTGATGAGCAGCGTATTATCCGCACGGCAAAAACACGCAACCCGGGGGATTATCTGGCCAGGGAAAATTCATTTATTGCCAGCTGTAAAAACATTCCCAAAAACGAATTGGCACTGGAATTCATGATGAATGCCCTGCGTCTCAACCACGGCATTGAAAAACCGTATTTTGAAGAGAGAACCGGTATTTCTTTTAATAAAATCGATGCAGTTTGTGAAAGATTGATCGCCGCAGGTTTGCTGGAAAATTCGCCTTCACATATTATTACGACCAAAAAAGGCCACCGGTTTTTAAACACAGTACTATGCTATTTCAGCGAATAATCCGCTGTTTTTTCAGAAACTTTTCAACAGCAACCCGACGACTCAATGCGATCATTGCCGAAGGGCAAATCAATGCCACAGCCTTTGAAGATACCCCGATGACAGTGAAAGTCGCCGTGGAATTCAAAGTGCTCGGCAAAGCGGGTCTCCCGCAACATCCGGTAACTATTACCGCAGACCGGAAAGTTTTTTCCCGTTTCCATCCGGTGATGGCAGTCCAGCAAAAACTGGTTTTCTGAGCCCGGAATAGTCCCCTTGTAGACCACTGACTGGCCGTAGTCTTCACAGGCCGGTTCGAGATTTTCCAGCTTGAAAAGCCGGTAGGTTGCCGAGAAAAAACGCAGTGGGCCAACTTTCGCCACTACGTCAGGATTGCCAATGCTCAGGGGGCGATCCTCCACCAGTCTCGGATCGGCAAAGCCGACCTGCCGGGCTAGGTGCAGAAAGTCATTCCAGTAGAGCGCGCCGGAAAGGCACTCCCCGTAGAGTACGGGATCATTTACCAGTGCGACAGGTACCCGCCGGTCAGCATAGACGTCGGAGAAATAAAACTCGCCGCCCGGTTTGAGCAAGCGTTTCACATCCCTGAGCACTTTTGCCTTGTCGGTGCTCAGGTTGATTACACAGTTGGAGATGACGATATCAAAATAGCCGTCTTCCAGATCCAGGGTGTCGAGCGCTTCAATGTAGCCTTTTAAAAAGCGCACATTGCTGTTGGTGTAACCGAATGCGTCACGATGATAATCCTGGTGACGGCGGGCGACCTCCAGTTGTTCGTCGGTCATGTCGACGCCGACGACTTCGCCCTGCTCCCCGACCAGTGCAGA